>JBOHCO010001367.1:0-11217 GCA_050698895.1 Streptosporangiaceae bacterium | reverse complement strand
GTCCCGTTGCTACCACCAGCGGGGTAGCAACGGGACACCCACGACGGGGTTTGCGACATCTGGGGCCGGCGTGACCTGAGAGTCGAGACTGGCCGATAGGGGTGCCCTCGTGGCGGGTTCGGGCTGGCCGAAACGCGGCTGCCACGGTCGCGAGGCTGGGGCTGGCAGCTGACGAGAGTCAGGCGGCGCGGGCGGGCCGCCAGCAGACCGCGGCCTGTTAATTCAAAACATGAGATTGACAACAAGCGATTAGTCTCATGATACTAATCGCGTGAATCTAACTCGGCTGATGGTGCTCGGGACGCTGGCCACCCACGGGCCCCAGCACGGTCATCAGATCCGGCTCATCGCCGAGGTGACGAACGTCGGCGAGTGGGGCGGCGTGAGCGTCGGCGCGCTGTACCGCGAGCTCCGGCTGATGGCCATCGAGGGGCTGGTCACCGAGGTCCGCACGGAGAAGGTGGGCCGCCGCCCGGCCCGGACCATCTACGCGATCACCGATCAGGGCCGGATGGGGCTGGCCAGCCTGCGCGAGCGGGCGATCAAGGACGTGCATCCGCCGCCGGATCCGATCGGGGTGGCGCTGGCCTTCGCGGGGGACGGCGAGGACTTCGAGGAGCTGGCGGGCTGGCTGAGCATCCGGCGGGACTTCCTGGAGGTGGTGCTCCGGGAGCTGACGTCGGAGCGGGAGCGGCTGATCAGCAAGGGGCACATCGGCCCGCTGCAGGCGGCGACGATGCGCCGGGGCGAGCTGACGATACGCGGGGAGCTCCTGTGGCACGAGGAGCTGGCCCGGGTGCTCACGGAGCTGGAGGCCGCCCGGCCGGCGGTCGCGAAGGACGCGAAGGACGCGAAGGAACTGAAGGAACTGAACGGGACCGGCGACACCAGCCCGGCGCCGCTGGCGCCCGGCCAGGAAGGGAACTAGCGATGGCGATGATCGAGGCGGCCGGCCTGGCCCGGGTGTTCACGAGCCGGCGGCAGAGGGTCGAGGCGGTCCGCGGGGTCGACATCAGCGTGGCCGAGGGCGAGATCGTCGGTTTCCTGGGCCCGAACGGGGCGGGCAAGACGACCACGCTGCGGATGCTGACCACGCTGCTGCGGCCGACGGCGGGCACGGCCACGGTGGCCGGGGCGGACCTGCTGCGCGACCCGGTGGAGGTGCGGCGGCGGATCGGCTACGTGGCCCAGGCCATTGGCGTCACGGCGGGCGGGTCGGACCCGAACTGCCTGGTCAGCGAGGAACTCAAGATCCAGGCCCAGCTGTACCGCATCCCGGCCGCGGACGCGGCCAGGCGGATCGCGCTGCTGCTGGACCAGCTGGAGCTGACCGGGCTGGAGAAGCGGCTGTGCAAGACGCTGTCGGGCGGCCAGCGGCGCCGCCTGGACATCGCGCTGGGCCTGGTCCACTCGCCCCGGCTGGTCTTCCTGGACGAGCCGAGCACCGGGCTGGACCCGCAGAGCCGCAGCAACCTGTGGGACCACGTCCGGGCCCTGCGCGACGAGCTGGGCTCGACAGTCTTCCTCACCACCCACTACCTGGACGAGGCCGACGCGCTCTGCGACCGGGTCATGGTCATCGACCACGGCAAGATCATCGCGGCGGGCGTGCCGGACGAGCTGAAGCACCGCGTCTCCGGCGACGTGGTCACGCTCAGCTTCGGCAGCCCGGAGAGCGGGGCCAGGGCGGAGCTGGTGCTGGCCGGCCACCCGGACGTCAAGGACATCGCCGCGGACGGCGCCAGCCTGCGGCTCAGCGTCAGCCGCGGCGAGCAGGCCCTGCCGGCGCTGCTGCGCGCGCTGGACGGCGCGGGCCTGACCCTGGAGTCGGTCCAGCTGGCCCGGCCGACCCTGGACGACGTATTCCTCACCCTGACCGGCCGCTCGCTCCGCGACGACTCGCCGGTCCAGCCGGGCCTCGACAGCGAGCCCGAGCTGGCCAGCACCGCCAGCTGACGCGGCCCGCATCCCCCCGAGCACTAGCCCCCAACGGACCTGACGGAGCCCCACCATGTCCTTCTTCCGAGACACCTTCCTGATCTTCCGGCGCCAGCTGCGGCTATCCCTGCGCAACCCGGCCTGGGTGATCATCGGCCTCATCCAGCCGATCCTGTACCTGCTGTTCTTCGGCCCGCTGCTGACCAGGATCGCCAGCGGCGGCCTGTCCGGCTTCCCGCCCGGCAACTCCTACAGCTTCTTCGTCCCCGGCCTGCTGATCCAGCTCGGCCTGTTCGGGGCGGCCTTCGTCGGGTTCACGATCATCGCCGACTGGCGGGCCGGCGTCATCGAGCGATTCCGGGTCACCCCGGTCAGCCGGACGGCGCTGCTGGCCGGACGGGTGCTCAGGGACGTGGTGACGCTGCTGGTGCAGGCCATCGTGCTGGTGCTGGCGGGCCTGGCGTTCGGCATGCGGGCGCCGTTCGCCGGCGTGCTCATCGGCCTGGGGTTCATCGCGGCGGTCGCGATCAGCCTGTCGGCCATCTCCTACACGGTCGGCCTGCTGCTCAAGAGCGAGGACGCGCTGGCCCCGCTGATCAACATGGTGGTGGTCCCGCTGATGCTGCTGTCGGGCATCATGCTGCCCATGACGCTGGGCCCCGGCTGGCTGCAGGGCATCTCGCGGGCGACGCCGTTCCGCTACATCATCGACGCCATGCGCCAGGCGTTCCACGGCGTGTACGCGACCACGGTCATGGTCGAGGGCGTCTGCGTGGCGGTGGGCCTGGCCGCCGCCTGCGTTTTCATCGCCTCCCGGGCGTTCATCCGGGAGAACGCGTAGCCGAGGCCCCGAGGCCTAGCTGATGCCGCGGCGGCGGAGGATCTCCTCGATGTCGCTCATGTCGTCATCGTTCTTGCCGCCCGGCACGGCCGTCCTGGCACCCGCCTTGCGAGGCTCCACGGCCTTCGATTCGCGGCCCGCCGCCGCGGCCGGCTGACCGGAGTCCCGCTGCGCCTTCGCCGCGGCCTTCTCGGCCTTGCGGCGCTTGCGGGCCTTGCGCTCCTTGGCCAGCGGCAGCCCGCCGGAGAGGATGAACAGCAGGACGGCCGCGATCACCACGATCACGCCGGCGTAGGTCTTGGGGGAGAACACGATGCTCCCCGCGAAGATCACCACCGCGTTGACCAGCCGGCCGATCAGCCCGACCGCGCCGGTCAGGTAGGCGGCCAGCGGAATCAGCGACCAGGCAATGGCCCGGAGCCCGCGGCTCCAGCCGTCCTTGCGCCAGATGCGGTAACTCCAGACCAGCCCGAGCGCCGTTACCGCGACGCAGATAACGCCGCCGATGCTATTCCAGACACCCATCGTTGCCTCCCCTCGTGGGGGGCCCGCTGCCGCGCGCCACCCAGGGCGTGCCTACTCTCTATAGTCGCATATCCCGCGCATGCCCGGACCAGTCCGCGGCGACGCAGGGTGACCTGCGATTACTCTCCGCTATTGAGCGGCCACCAGGGCCCGCAGCCGGCCCAGGCTCAGCTCGGTCAGCGAGCTCACTACCAGGCGGGTGCTGGCGGGCGGGATCGGCACCAGGCTGGGCACCGCGACCGTCACGCAGCCCGCCGCCTCGGCGGCCGCGACCCCGTTCGGCGAGTCCTCCAGGGCGACGCACTGCCGCGGGTCGGCCCCGACCTTGGCCGCCGCCAGCAGGTAAGGCTCCGGGTCCGGCTTGCTGTGGCCCACGTCGTCCCCGCACACGGTGACCGGGAAGGTGACCTCCAGCCGGTCCAGCACCGCCGCCATGATCGGCCGCTCGGACGAGGTCACCAGCCCGTAGGGCACGCCCGCCCCCGCCACCTCGGCGATCAGCTCGCGGGCGCCGGGCAGCACCGGCACCGGGCGGGTACTGAGCAGCTCGACCATGCCGTCCAGCATCCAGCGGGCCACGGTCGGGCGGCTGGCCGGGCGGGCCGCCTTGCCCAGCAGGTAGTCCAGGCTCCGGTTCAGCGAGCCGCCGACCAGCGCCTGCTGGTCGGAGGAATCCCAGGAGCCGCCCAGCCGGGCCATGACGCCGCTCTCGACCTCGAACCACAGCGGCTCGGTGTCGACCAGCAGGCCGTCCATGTCGAACAGCACGCCCAGCAGCGACTCAGGCACTGAAGTACTTCGCCTCGGGATGATGCACGATCAGCGCATCGGTGGACTGCTCGGGGGCCAGCTGGAACTCCTCAGACAGCGTCACGCCGATTCGCTCGGCGGACAGCAACCGCATCACCTTGGCCCGGTCCTCCAGGTTCGGGCAGGCCGGGTAGCCGAAAGCGTACCGGCAGCCCCGGTAGCGCACCTTCAGGAGGTCGTCCAGGTCGCCGGGATCGTCGCCGCCGAAGCCCAGCTCGGACCGGACCCGCTGGTGCCAGTACTCGGCCAGCGCCTCGGCCAGCTGCACCGACAGGCCGTGCAGCTCCAGGTAGTCGCGGTAGGCGTTCTTGGCGAACAGCTCCGCCGTCGCCTCGCTGAGCCGCGGGCCCACCGTGACCAGCTGGAACCCGACCACGTCGGTCTCGCCGGAGTCCGCGGAGCGGAAGAAGTCGGCCAGGCACAGATGGCGGTCGTGGCGCTGGCGCGGGAACGTGAACCGCTCACGCTCCCGTCCATTTTCATCCCTAACAATGAGGTCGTCGCCCGCGCTGTTAGCAGGAAAGTAGCCGTAGGCCACGGCCGCCTCGACCAGGCCATCGGCCTGGATCCGGTCGAGCCAGGCCCGCAGCCGCGGGCGTCCCTCGGTCTCGGCCAGCTCCTCGTAGGACGGCCCGCCGCTGTTGTCGCCAGCACGGCTCTCGCCGACCCGGCCGTGGGCGGGCTTGAGCCCCCACTGGCCCATGAACGTGGCCCGCTCGTCCAGGTAGGCCGCGTAGTCGGCGAGCTGGATGCCCTTGACCACCCGGGCGCCCAGGAACGGCGGGGCCGGCACCGGGTTGTCCGCCGCCACGTCGGAGCGGGCCGGCATCGCCTCCGGCTCCGTCAGCCGCAGCCGGGCCGCGGCGGCCGGCACCCGGCGGGTGCGCAGCGCGGGCAGTTCGGCCCCCGCCTCGCCCCGCTTGACCGCCATGATGGCGTCCATCAGCCGCAGGCCCTCGAACGCGTCGCGGGCGTAGCGCACCTCGCCGTCGAACAGCCCGGCCAGGTCCTGCTCCACGTAGGCCCGGGTCAGCGCGGCACCGCCGAGCACCACCGGCCAGCGCCGGGCCAGCCCGCGCGAGTTCAGCTCGGCCAGGTTGTCCCGCATGACCACGGTGGACTTGACCAGCAGCCCGGACATCCCGATGACGTCGGCGGCCTGCTCGCCGGCCGCCTCGAGGATGGCCGAGATCGGCTGCTTGATGCCGATGTTGACCACGTCGTAGCCATTGTTGGACAGGATGATGTCGACCAGGTTCTTGCCGATGTCGTGCACGTCGCCCTTGACCGTGGCCAACACGATGCGGCCCTTGCCGTCCTCCCCGGAACGCTCCATGTACGGCTCCAGGTAGCCGACGGCGGCCTTCATCACCTCGGCCGACTGGAGCACGAACGGCAGCTGCATCTGGCCCGAGCCGAACAGCTCGCCGACCGTCTTCATGCCGTCCAGCAGCACGTCGTTGACGATCTCCAGGGCGGGCCGGGCGGCCAGGGCCTCCTCCAGGTCGGCCTCCAGGCCGACCTTCTCCCCGTCGATGATCCGCCGCTTGAGCCGCTCCCACAGCGGCAGCCCGGCCAGCTCCGCGGCCCGGCTGGCCTTGACCGAGGCCGCGTCGACGCCATCGAACAGCTCCAGCAGCCGGACCAGCGGATCGTAGCCGTCCCGGCGCCGGTCGTAGACCAGGTCCAGCGCGACCTGGAGCTGGTCCTCCGGGATCCGCGAGATGGGCATGATCCGGGCCGCGTGCACGATGGCCGAGTCCAGCCCGGCTCGCACGCACTCGGCCAGGAACACCGAGTTGAGCACGGCCCTGGCCGCCGGGCTGAGGCCGAACGAGACGTTGGACACGCCGAGCGTGGTCTGCACCTCCGGGTAGCGCCGCTTCAGCTCGCGGATGGCCTCGATGGTCTCGGTCGCGTCGCGCCGGGTCTCCTCCTGGCCGGTGGCGATCGGGAACGTCAGGCAGTCCACGATGATGTCGCCCCGGCGCATCCCCCAGTTGCCGGTCAGGTCCTCGACGAGCCGGCTGGCCACCGCCACCTTGTGCCCGGCGGTGCGGGCCTGGCCCTGCTCGTCGATGGTCAGCGCGATGACGGCGGCGCCGTGCTCGCGGATCAGCGGCATGACCCTGGCGATCCGGGACTGCGGCCCGTCACCGTCCTCGTAGTTCACCGAGTTGACCACGGCCCGGCCGCCGAGCAACTCCAGCCCGGACTCGATCACCTCCGGCTCGGTGGAGTCCAGCACCAGCGGCAGCGTGGCCGCGGTGGCCAGCCGGCTGACCACCTGCGCCATGTCGGCGGCGCCGTCCCGGCCCACGTAGTCCACGCACACGTCCAGCAGGTGCGCGCCGTCCCTGGTCTGGGCCCGGGCGATCTCCACGCAGTCCTCGTACCGGCCGGCCACCATGGCCTCGCGGAACGCCCTGGAGCCGTTGGCGTTGGTCCGCTCGCCGATGGCCAGGAACGCGGTGTCCTGGCGGAACGGCACGTGCTGGTACAGCGAGGCCACGCCGGGCTCGGGCCGGGGCCGGCGCGGGACCAGCGGCCGCCCGCGCAGCCGCCCGGCCAGCTCGGCGATGTGCTCGGGCGTGGTGCCGCAGCAGCCGCCGATCAGCGAGAGCCCGAACTCCCGGCAGAAGGTCTCGTGGGCGCCGGCCAGCTCATCGGGCTCCACCGGGTAGTAGGCGCCGTCGGCGGTGAGCTGGGGCAGCCCGGCGTTGGGCATGCAGGACAGCGGCAGCCGGGAGTGCGCGGCCAGGTAGCGCAGGTGCTCGCTCATCTCGGCGGGCCCGGTGGCGCAGTTGAGGCCGATCATGTCGATGCCGAGCGGCTCCAGCGCGGTCAGCGCCGCGCCGATCTCGCTGCCCAGCAGCATGGACCCGGTGGTCTCGATGGTGACCTGGGCGATGAGCAGGACATCGGGCCCCTGGTCGCCCAGGGCGGCGATGGCCCGGCGGGCGCCGATGATCGCGGCCTTGGCCTGGAGCAGGTCCTGGCAGGTCTCGATGATCAGCGCGTCGGCCCCGCCGCGCAGCAGGGCCGCGGCCGCGTCGGCGTAGGTGTCGCGCAGGGCGGCGAACGAGGTGTGGCCCAGGGTGGGCAGCTTGGTGCCGGGGCCCACGGAGCCGAGCACCCAGCGCGGCCGGCCAGGGGCCGACCAGGCGTCGGCGGCCTGGCGGGCCAGCCGGGCGCCACTGTGGGCCAGCTCGGCGATCCGGTCGGAGATGCCGTACTCGCCGAGGTTCCCGAGGTTGGCGCCGAAGGTGTTGGTCGTGACGCAGTCGGCGCCGGCCGCCAGGTAGGCATCGTGAATGCCGGTCACCACGTCGGGCCGGGTCACGTTGAGCACCTCGTTGCAGCCCTCGTGACCCTCGAAGTCGTCGAGCGTGAGCGGGATGCCCTGGAGCATCGACCCCATGGCGCCGTCCGCGAGGACCACCCGCTCGGAAAGCGCGGCCCGAAGCGATGGCCGTGGCTGCGGTAGCTCTCCAGACGATGCGGTGGGCGACATGATGACCCCATCCTAGGACAGAGACCGGCCGATCTGGCTGAGCCTCTATCCTGGATGCCGCACGGGGTGCCGCCCGGAGAGCGGCGGGCACGTAGGCTGGTCACGTTCGCCTGGGCTCAGGCGGCCGATCCGCCTGAGGGACAGGCGGCCGCGGAGGGAGGTGGCGGGCCATCGAGCTGGACGCCGTCGGCAAGCTCACCGCACCAGCGCTGATCGCCTCATTCGAGGGCTGGAACGACGCGGGCGAGGCCGCGACCGGGGCGGTCACTCATCTGAGCACGGCCTGGGACACCAGGGCCGTGGGCGAGATCGACCCCGAGGACTTCTACGACTTCCAGGTCACCCGGCCCGTCATGGAGGTGACGGACGGGAAGACCGACCGCCTTGTCTGGCCGACCACCCGGCTGAACCTGGCCCGGCCCGCCGGCCTGGGCCGCGACCTGGTCCTGGTGCACGGCATCGAGCCGAACATGCGCTGGAGGGGCTTCTGCGACGAGCTGGTGGCGTCCTTCGCCGAGCTGAAGGTCGAGCTGGTCATCCTGCTCGGCGCCCTGCTGGCCGACTCGCCGCACACCCGCCCGGTCCCGGTCACCGCGGCCGCCTCCGACCAGGACCTGGCCGCCCGGCTGCACGTGGAGGCCGTGGACTACAAGGGCCCGACCGGCATCGTGGGGGTGCTCCAGCAGGCCTGCTCGGCCGCGGGCATCCCGGCCGTCTCGCTGTGGGCGGCCGTGCCGCACTACGTGGCCCAGCCGCCCAGCCCCAAGGCCACGCTGGCGCTGCTCCACGGCGTCGAGGACACCCTGGACATCTCGCTGCCGCTGGCCGACCTGCCCGACGAGGCCAGGGCCTGGGAGCGCGGCGTTGACGAGCTGGCCGAGCAGGACTCCGAGGTCGCGGACTACGTGCGCACCCTGGAGGAGGCCAAGGACGCCACCGACCTGCCGGAGGCCAGCGGCGACGCCATCGCCCGCGAGTTCGAGCGGTACCTGCGGCGCCGCGGCGACCGAGGCGAGCACGGCGGCCGGTAGCTCGACGGCCTAGATCGGGGCCTGGATCGCTGGCCCAGATCGGGGGCCTAGATCGGTGGCCAGGGCACGGCCGGCCAGTCAGCGGGCGGGTAAGGGTGCACCTTGTGCTCGATGAGCAGCGCCACCCGGGCCCTGACGGCGTCCATCTCGTCCGGCTCCAGCCACCTCGACAGCTCGGCGGCCAGGTCGCCGTCCCGGCCCAGCACGGTGTCCAGGTGCTCCAGGGCCGCGACCGCGTTACCCGGCAGCCGCTTGCCGCGCCACTGCCACAGGACGGTCCGCAGCTTGTAGTCGGCGCTGAAGCACACGCCGTGGTCGCAGCCGAACAGCCGCCCGTCCGGGGCCGGCAGCAAGTGCCCGATCTTGCGGTCGGCGTTGTTCACGACGGCGTCGAACACCGCCATCTGGCGCAGCCTGGCGTGGTCGCCGCGGCGGGCCAGCGCGACCAGGTCCACCGTGTCGTCGGTGTCGATCCACAGCTGGCACATGCCCGGCCCGAGCGGGCCGTCCCGGTACACGGTGGGCGGGACCACGTTCCAGCCCGCGGCGCGGGACACCGCGTAGGCGGAGACCTCACGGCCCGCCAGCGAGCCCTCGGGGAAGTCCCACAGCGGCCGCTCCCCCGCGACCGGCTTGTAGACGCAGGCCACCTCGCCGGAATCACCGCTGATCTTGCAGTACATGGTGAGGTTGGAGGCATCCACCAGCCGCCCGGCCACCTCGAGGTCGCCGCCGGTGAGCAGGTCGAGCAGGTCCTGCTCGCTGGGCTCCGGCACCGCGTCCGGCGGCGGGTCAGGGCGCGGCCTGCGCCCCTTCCGGCCGCCGGGTGGAACTCTCCCCGGGGGGTTAGGGGAGTCGCCCCCCCTGGACGGCACCGTCATGCGCCTGCCCGGTGGCCGTTCTGCCTCGGGCAGACGTGCCCGGCCGGGTCCAGGGGCAGCCCGCACAGCGGGCACGGCGGCCGTCCCGCGCTGACGATCTGGAGCGCCCGGCGGGAGAAGGCGCGGGCCGACGCGGCCGAGATGCGGACCCGCAGCACCGCGGGACCGTCCTCGGGGATGTCGTCGGTCAGCGGCTCGACCGGCTCGTCGGTCTCCTCCTGGGCCTCGATGATGACCCGGTCGCCGTCGTGATCCCAGGCCAGCGCGATGGCCCCGACCCGGAAGTCCTCCATCAGCGGCAGGTCCAGCGGGCCGTCGTCGGCCAGCCCGGCCGGCGCCGCGGCGGGGATGGCGGCCGAGCCGCCGGTGCGCCGCAGCACCTCGTCCAGCAGCTCATCGAGCCGCTCGGCCAGCTGGCTGACCTGACCCTTCTCCAGGGCCACGCTGGTGGTCCGGCCGGCGCCCATGGCCTGCAGGTAGAACGTCCGCTCCCCTGGCTGGCCGACGGTGCCCGCGATGAACCGCTCCGGCGGGTCATACGAATAGACCGGCATGAACCTATCCTCCCGCTCCGCCGCCGACCTGCGCCTCTTCCTCGTGCCGGGCTGAGGCTCCGGGCGCCTGGCGGCTTGGTCTTTTCAGTCCGCTCACGTCCCCCGCAATGTCGTTCATCCGCAGCACGAAAGGACGCAGCGGCGTGTAACGGATCACGCTGAGCGAGCACGGATCCACCTGGATGCGCTGGCACATGTCCAGGTGCATGCCCAGGCTATCGGCGAGAATGGACTTGATGACATCGCCGTGCGAGCAGACGACATAAACGGCTTCCCGGCCCAGTCGCTCGTTCCAGTCCCGGACGGCGCCGACCGCGCGGTCCTGCATCCCGAGCATGGACTCGCCGCCGGGGAAGCGCACCGCGCTCGGGTGCGCCTGCACCACCCGCCACAGCGGTTCCCTGGCCAGCTTCTTGAGCGGCTGGCCGGTCCAGTCCCCGTAATGGCACTCCCCCACGCGCTCATCGAGGTGGACCGTCAGCGGCGGTCCGTCGCGGGCGTCGGCGATCGCCTGGGCGGTCTGCTGGCACCGGTCGAGCGGGCTCGAGATGATGGCGTCCAGCGGTATCCCGGCCAGCCGGGTGCCGAGCGCGCGGGCCTGGGCCCGGCCCCGATCGTCGAGGACCACGCCGGGCATCCACCCGGTCAGCGCCGTTCCCGTCGAGGCCGTCAGGCCGTGCCGCACCACCAGGACCAAGGTCACGGCAAGACTCTATGGGGTTCCGGGACCAAACGCGCAGTCCGGCCGGCCGCGCGGGCGGGGGTGCGGCTCGGATACCGCGGCGGCCCGGTCAGCGGCCCGGTCGGCGGTCGGGCCAGCGGCCCGGTCTTCAGGCCCCGGCGGACTGTCCGAGCACGAAGGTCGCCATGCCGAAGCTGACCAGGTCGCCGGGGTGAACGTGGACCGGCCCGGTGATCCGCCAGCCGTTGAGCCGGGTGCCGTTGGTGGACCCGAGGTCGGCCAGCCGCCACCCGCCGGGGCCGCGGCTCAGGTCGGCGTGCCAGCGCGACACGGTCAGGTCGCCGATGGACATGTCGCAGGTCAGCTCCCGGCCGATGGTGAACCGCAGGCGCGTGTCGTCGGGCAGCACCAGCACCGGCGGCGGCCGGTCCAGGCGGGGCA
>JBOHCO010001366.1:0-2712 GCA_050698895.1 Streptosporangiaceae bacterium | reverse complement strand
GATCTACGGCTTCGAGGTGCTCGTCCTCGCCTTCGGCGCCATCGTCTCGGGCCTCGCGCCGAACCTCTGGGTGCTCGTCATCGCGCGGATCATCCTGGGGATCGGGATCGGCGGCGACTACCCGGTCTCGGCCACGATCATGAGCGAGTACTCGGGCAAGAAGTCGCGGGGCCGGATGGTGGGCCTGGTCTTCGCCATGCAGGGGGCCGGCCTGCTGGTCGGGCCGCTGCTGGCGTCGGGCCTGCTGGCCTCGGGGCTGGCCGACGACACCGTCTGGCGGGTCCTGCTCGGCTTCGGCGCGATCCCCGGCCTGGCCGTCTTCTACCTGCGCCGGCAGATCCACGAGACGCCGCGGTTCGCCGCGGCGGGCGGGGCCTCGGAGGAGGCCGAGGCGGCCATCAAGGCCGCCACTGCCGGTACCTCCGGCCCGGCCGCCGGCGGCGAAGGCGCCAAGCGCAAGGCACCCATCGGCGAGTCAGCCGCGCGGGTCCCGCAGAGCGCGGCCGACGGGTTCATGGTCTTCCTCCGGCACCGGACGATGCTGCTGTGGCTGATCGGCACCGCGGGGTGCTGGGCGCTGCTGGACTTCTGCTACTACGGCAACAGCATCTCCACCCCGGAGATCCTGGCCTTGCTCAACCCGAAGGCGTCGCTGCTGCACAACACGCTGATCCAGCTGGCCATTTTCGCCGTCTTCGCGGTGCCCGGCTACATCGTGGCCATCCTGCTGCTGGACAAGAGCGGGCGCCGGCGAATCCAGTGGTTCGGCTTCGCCATGATGGCGCTGATGTTCCTGCTCATCGGCCTGATCCCGGCCGTGACCAGGTACGCCCTGCCGTTCATCCTGCTCTATGGCATCAGCTACTTCTTCACCGAGTTCGGGCCCAATACGACGACGTTCATTTATCCGGCGGAGATCTTCCCGGTGGAGGTGCGCACGACCGGGCACGGCATCTCGGCCGGGGCGGGCAAGATGGGCGCCTTTGTCGGGGCGTTCCTGTTCCCGGACATGCTGGCTTCGTCCTGGGGGGTCCGGGGCGCGGAGATCGTCGCGGCGATCGTGGCCGCGGCCGGCTTGCTGCTGACCGTGGCGCTCCTGCCCGAGCCGCGGGGCAGGTCCCTGGAAGACCTGGCCGAGGAGGCGAAGGCCCCGGCCCGACGTGAACTGGAGTATGCCGCGTGACGTACAGGATCGTGGTCGGCGTGGATGGCTCGCCGCACAGCATCGCCGCGCTGCGCTGGTCAGTCGACCAGGCCGTGGCGCGCAGCGGCCAGGTCACCGCCGTGTTCGCCTGGCAGGTGCCGTTCGTCTCGATTCCCGGCGCCTTTGACCGCGGCGAGCTGGAGGAGGCCTACCGGGAGTTCCTGATCAGCACGGTCAGCGAGGTCGAGCCCTCCCCCAGCGTCCCGCTGGAGACCGTGCTGGCCGAGGGCGACGCGACCGAGGCGCTCGTCGCCGCCTCCAAGGACGCCGACATGCTGGTGCTGGGCATCCGCGGCCGGTCCCCGGTAGCCGGGCTCATGCTCGGCTCCGTGAGCCAGGCCTGCGCGGCCAGCGCGACCTGCCCGGTGGTGCTGATCAAGCGGCACGACCAGGGCTGAGCTCGTCCCCCGGCCGCGCGGCCCTCCCGCCGCGCGACCGGGGTACGGGCGCGGTCCGGGCGCGGGTCCGGGTTAGGACCTTTGTTCTCGGTAACGTAACGGTCTGGCTAGCTGCCGGGACTGAGCCGCGGGCCCGGCCGGCCGGGCCGCAGGCGAGCCCAGACGGAGGTCAGCATGAGCGAGCGGGAATTTGACGTCGTGGTCGTGGGCATGGGCCCGGGAGGTGAGGACGTCGCCGAGACACTCGCCGAGGCCGGGCTGGCGGTCGCGGGGATCGAGTCCCGGCTGGTCGGCGGCGAGTGCCCGTACTGGGGCTGCGTCCCGTCCAAGATGATGATCCGTGCGGCCAACCTCCTGGCCGAGACGAGACGGGTCCCCGGTATGGCCGGAGAGTCGACCGTGCGGCCCGACTGGGCGCCGGTTGCGGCCCGGATCCGCCAGGAGGCCACCGACAACTGGGACGACACCGTGGCCGTCAAGCGCTTCGAGGACAAAGGGGGCCGGTTCGTGCGGGGCTGGGCCCGCCTCGACGGCCCCAGCCGGGTGGTGGTGGGGGACAGGATCTTCGAGGCCGGCAAGGCCATCGTCCTCGGGGTCGGGGTCAAGGCGTGGACCCCACCGGTCCCCGGCCTGGCTGAGACGCCCTACTGGACGAACCGGGAGGCGATCGAAGCGGAGACGCTTCCCGCCAGCCTGGCCATCCTGGGCGGGGGCCCCATCGGGGTAGAGCTGGGCCAGGTTTTCGCCCGGTTCGGCGTCGAGGTGACGGTCTTCGAGATGGCCGATCGGCTGCTGGCGCCCGAGGATCCCGAGTCGAGCGAGTTGTTGGCCACGGTATTCGAACGGGAGGGGATCGCCGTCCGCACCTCGGTCAACGTCAGCGCCGTCCACCACGACGGTCAGCGGTTTACCGTGACCTTTGAGTCAGGCCAGCCGCTGGTGACCGAGAAGCTCCTGGTGGCCGCCGGTCGTCGCCCTGACCTGCGCGCCCTGAACCTGGCCTCCATCGGGATCGACGAGGACGCCCACGCTATTCCCGTAGACGACCGCCTCCGGGTGACCGAGGGTGTCTGGGCCGTGGGCGACGCCACTGGCAAGGGGGCCTTCACC
>JBOHCO010001365.1:0-4041 GCA_050698895.1 Streptosporangiaceae bacterium | reverse complement strand
TGGACGCGATCCGCCGCCTGCGGCCCGACGTCGTGCTGCTCGACTTGTTCATGCCGCGCCTGGACGGCCTCGGGGTGCTGACCGCCATGCGCGACGAGCGGCTCGCCGGCGCCGTCCTGGTCCTCACCTCCTCGCAGGAGGACGAGCACCTGATCCAGGCCGTCCGGGCCGGCGCGCTGTCCTACCTGGCCAAGACGGCCGGGGTGGACCAGGTCGTCGCCTCCGTCCGGGCCGCCGCCGGGGCGAGAGCGTGCTGGAGCCCGCCGCCACCGCGCGCCTGCTGCGCGAGCTGCGGCGCGGTCCTGGCGCCGATCCGCTGGCCCAGCTCACCCCGCGTGAGCTGGACGTGCTCAGGTCCCTGGCCCAGGGCCGCTCGAACCGGGAGATCAGCCGGGCGCTGTCGGTCAGCGAGGAGACGGTCAAGTCCCACGTCTCCAGCATCCTGGCCAAGCTCGGGCTGTCGGACCGCACCCAGGCGGCCATCTTCGGGCTCCAGCACCGCATCATCCCGCTCGACCAGGCCCTCGACCCGTGAGGCTGCAGGGACATGACGGGTCAGCTGCCGTTGTTAAGGATGCTGTCCTGACCCCTGATCGCGGGCCACTGCCAGTTCCCCTCCGCGCTGCCGGGGCAGCCGGCGGACGGCTAGCTGGTGGTGACCGTGCCCTGGTGGTGGAAGATCTGCCACGAGCCGGGGGCTGTGCGCCGCCACAGCGAGGTCCGGTGCGCGCGCCGGCCTCCATGGCTGGAGGTGTACTTCAGCATGACCAGGCCGTCGGCCAGGAGCCAGCCGCGCATGTTCTCCACCATGATCGGCTCGCCGCCGGGGTCGGTCGCGGCAACCACCAGCGCGGCGGTGCACTCGAAGCCGAGCTCGCCGCCCGAGGCGCCGAACTCGTGGAAGTCGGACGCGAGCAGCGCCTCCATGCGGGCCGGACTGGCGCGGCACTCGGGGCTGAGCGTCTCGCGCTCGGCGGCCATGGCCTCGGCGATCTGCTGGTCGGGAGGTTCCGGTGCGGCGCTCTGGTCCATGCGGTGATGCTCGCAGCGGCCGGCCGATGGAGGCCATCTCTTTCTCATCCCGCGTGGCACCGGGACCAGCTCGGGGCGTCTCCGCGGAAACGTTCCGCGCATGTGCGTGACGCACTTGCGTGAGGCGTTTCCGCGGAAACGCGGCCCGGCCGCGCCACCGGCCCGGCCAGCCAGGCGGGCTGGGTGAGGGACAGGAGTGGAACGCGACGCCTTTCGCGGCAAGGGCCCTGGTCATGGCAGTGCTGTCGGGAACCGGCCAGCCGAGGACCGCGTACGGGGCGCGGTCCAGGTCGGTACTGGCCGCGAACGCCACCAGCGCTGCCGGACTCGAGCATGGCGGCCCCCTCCGTGTGCCTGTCAGGATGCTGCCGCAAGATCGGCGGCGGTGACAGCCGCCTCGACGAACTGCCGCATGAGCGGCTCGCGGACGTGCGGCAGGAAGATCAGCGACACCGGGCTGGGCGGCGCGCCGGTCAGGGGGATGAACCGCACGGCGGGGTGGATGTTGCGGCGCATGGCGACGTCGGGGACGACGCCGATGCCGCGGCCGGCGGCGACGGACTCGATCCACTCGTCGAAGTTCCTGGTCTCGATGACCCGGCGCGGGGCCTGGTCGGCGGGCCAGGACCAGGGGCCGGTGGTGCCGCTGACGGTGTTGACCACCAGCGGCCAGTGCGGGACCTCGTGCCAGTCGATGGTGTCGCGGGCGGCGAGGCTGGAGTGCTCGGAGCAGACCGCGACGCGGGCCTCGTCGAACAGGTGGACGCTGCGCACCCGCGCCGGGCCGGCGACGCGGCCGCGGATCACGGCCACCTCGATGGCGGCGTTCTCGATCTCGGCCAGCGGGTCGTCGGAGCGGACCAGCTCGACCCGGCTGCCGGAGGCGGCCTCGAACCGGGCGATGGCGTGCTGGGCCCAGGGGTCGGGCAGCAGCCAGCTGAAGCCGAGGCGCAGGGTGACGTGCGGGCGCACCGACGCCAGGGCGACGTCCAGGCCGGCCAGGACCCGCTCGGCGGGGCCCAGGAACTCCTGCCCGGCCGCGGTGAGCTCGACATGGCGTGAGGTCCGGTCCAGCAGCGTGACCTGCACCGCGTTCTCGAGCTGCTGGATGGTCCGGGTCAGCGCGGGCTGGGTGATGAGCAGTTGCTGCGCGGCCCGGGTGAACGAGCTCAGCCGGGCCACGGCGACGAAGGCCCGCAGGTGCCGCAGTTCGACATCCATGCCTGGCCAGCATAGACGGCGCGCAACAGGCATTTCACAGCGCGCGGCCCGACTCCTAGCGTCGAGGCAGAGGGCGACGTGAAGGAGCGGGCATGGGGCCGGAGCCGGACCGCCGGTGGCGGGTGGTAGCGCAAGGCGCGGCGGGCCTGGCGGTGAGCATGGGCATCGGCCGGTTCGTCTACACGCCGATCCTGCCGCTGATGCACGCTCGGGCCGGGCTGTCGGCGGAGTTCGGGTCGGCGCTGGCCACGGCCAACTACCTCGGGTACCTGGCCGGGGCGCTGCTGGCCATCTTCGTCCCGGCGCTGGTGCGGTCGGCGCTGGCCTACCGGGCCGGCCTGGTCGCGGTGATCGTCACGGTGGCGCTGATGGGGGCGACGCAGTCGCACGCGGCCTGGCTCGCCCTGCGGCTGGTGGCCGGCCTGGCCAGCGCGCTGGTGTTCGTGATCGCGGTCAGCGCGATGCTGACCCGGCTGCGGGCGCACGGCGAGCACCTGGCGGGCTGGGGGTTCGGCGGGGTCGGCGCGGGCATCGCGCTGTCCGGCGTGGTCGTGCTGATCGTCCGCCCGGCCGGGACCTGGCGCGAGGCCTGGCTGGCGTCGGCGGCGCTGGCCGTGGTGCTGGCCGTTCCGGCCTGGGGCCTGCGGCCCGAACCGGCGGGCGCGGCCACGGCGCTGCAGCGCCACGGCCCCGACGTCCGCCCGCACCGCTGGTTCGGCACGCTGCTGGCCAGCTACACGCTGGAGGGGATCGGGTACATCATCGCGGGCACGTTCCTGGTCGCGGCGATCAACCAGGGCGCGGCGGCCTGGGTGGGCACCAGCGCCTGGGTGCTGGCCGGGCTGGCCGCCGTCCCGGCGGCCGCGCTGTGGGCGGGCCTGGGCCGCCGGTGGTCGAGGCCGACGCTGCTGCTGGCCGCGCTGCTGATCCAGGCGTTCGGGATCGCGCTGCCGGTGCTGGTGCCGGGCGTCGCGGGCGCCCTGGTGTCGGCCGCGCTTTTCGGGGCGACGTTCCTGGGCATCGCCTCGATGGTGCTGGCGCTGGGCGCGCACCTGCGCTACCCGCGCGCGGTCGCCCTGCTCACGATGGGCTACAGCGTGGGCCAGATCCTGGGGCCGGTGATCGTGACGCCCCTGCTGCACGACGGCTACCGGGTCGCGTTGCTGGTCGCGGCCGGGATCGTGCTCGCGGCTGCGGTCGCGGCGGCGGCCCTCCAGGTCCGGCGGCCGCCGCACCTGCTGGCCCCGGCCCGCGATCGGCAGGCACTAGCCCGCCACGGATGATCGCGGGCCCGGCCTGATAACAGCAAGAAGCTGATAACAGCAAGAAGGGCTGGGTCACCCTGGAGCCGCCGCCCCACGGGCAGCGGCTGTCGTTCCAGGGCACCGACGGCGCGCGCCCCGCGGCGGCTAACGACGGCGACGGGCTGGTGCACTTCGACATCCTGGTCAGCGACCTGGCCACCGCGCGCCAGCGAGTCGTGGCGGCGGGCGCCACGTTCGCCCGTGAGCACGTCTCGCCCCGGCCGGGGCCGGACGGGCAGCCGGTGCCGTGGCGGGTGTACCAGGACCCGGCGGGTCACCCGTTCTGCCTGGTGGTCCGCTGACCCGTGGCCGTAGGCCGCGCCGCGCCGGGGGCTACACCTCGTGCCGCATCCAGACGTTGGGCTCCCAGTAGGCGCCGGTGTCCCCGGTCACCGTCAGCGGGGCCAGCCCGCCGGGGAAGGTGTACTCGCCGTCATCGGGGAAGGCCATCTGCGTCCAGGCCTCCCAGTCGGCCACCGGCGCG
>JBOHCO010001364.1:0-2455 GCA_050698895.1 Streptosporangiaceae bacterium | reverse complement strand
CCCGATGCTCTTGACGATCGACTCGTCGAGGCCGGGAAAGGAGGCCAGGTAGTCGCGCCGCTCCTGCTTGATCCGCGCGACCGCGTCCGCGTACTCGGCCAGCCGTCCCTGCCGGTCATACAACCGCCGTGGCTGGAGGATCTCGGGGTCGTCAATACCGCGCACCGTTAGCGCTATCTCGTAGCCGAAGTCCGGGTCCGGAACCCACTCGATGGTGCCGGACACGATGGCCTCGACCATGGCCGAGGAGTAAGGGATGGTCACCTTCTCGGAGGTGGCCTCATCCGGGCCGCCGACCCGGCCCGTGTTCAGCACGAAGACCTGCATGGGCTTGGTGTCCAGCAGCTCCAGCATCCGGTTCCCCATGTCGGCCATGTCGCGGGGGAAGAACGGGTTGGTGCCGGGCACGCGCAGGAACTTGCCCTCCTCGTCTCTGCCGCCGGCCGAGGTGCCGGTGGTCTCGCCGAGCATGAAGTAGGCGGCGGCCTGGGTCCGGTCCAGCCGGGCCACGCCGGGCACGATGTTCTCGTTCCGGTTCAGGATCAGCAGGAAGTCGGCGGGCGGGACCTCGCTGCCCGGCCACGGGTCCACGTAGGAGAACGGCCACGTGGTCCGGCCGTTGCGGGTGTAGGAGGTATCGAAGAAGTCGACCTGGCCGGCCGCGTCCACCGACACGTTCTCCAGGTAGGCGTCGGGCTGGGTGGTCGCGTGGTAGATCGCCGGCTCGTAGCGCGGGTCCAGGCCGAAGGTCTTGGCGAAGCAGCCGTTCTCGGTGGTGTACACCCGGCCGCCGGGCATCAGCGCCACGAAGTCGTCCTGGGCCGGGCGGCTGCCGAGCTGGGAGGTGAAGGTGGTGGTCGTCTTGCCGGTGCCGGACAGGCCGACGATCAGCACCGTGGTCGGGGTCCCGCCGACCGGGATGACCTTGCAGCCCGCGTGCAGGGCCAGGCCGCCGCGGCCGTAGACGATGTTGTTCCACATCCGCAGGCCGCCCTTCTTGGACTCACCGAAGTAGTCCGAGTTGAGCACCCGGGTGACGTTGTCGCGCAGGTCAACGGCGATCAGCCGGTCGTCCGGGTAGCCGGGCGCGGCCAGGCCGGGGGTGTAGACGACCGTAGTGTCGGGGACCCATTCGCGGGGGTCGTAGGCGTCGCCGGCCGGGTAGTAGAGCTGCTGCTGCATCCCGGCCACGTTGGCGTTGGCCGCCTCCATGACCAGCCGGGCCCGGGTCCGGAAGGCGGGGTCGGAGCCGATGTAGCCGTCCACGACGACGACGCTGGCGCCGGCGATGTAGGCGTCCTGGCGGGTGGCCACCTGGTCGTAGTCGGCGCGAGTGATGGTCTGCCGGGTGGCGTTGGTCGAGTCCGCGACCACGAACGTGGACCGGGTGCTGCGGGCGTCCACCCGCGCCTTGACGGCGACGTTGCCGAATTCGGTCAGCTGGCTGTTGGGCATCTGCTCGGTGAGCTCGCGGAGCCGGGCCGGGTCGGGATTCCACTCCACCGACGCGGCGTCCACCTGGTACACCACGGCTGATCCTCCTCAGGGGTCGGGCGAGTTTCGCCGTTGGGGCAGCAACACCCCGCCCCTGCGCGGGAGGAACGGACCGGGCGGGATCTGTGGAATGTACCCAGAGCGCCGGCGGCTATTCGGCGGGTCCGGCCGCCGGCTGCGCTGCCGGCTGCGCTACTGGCCGGTGCTACTGCCGGGCCCCTCGGCCCTGACCTGCTCGACCTTCAGCAGCGCGGAGCGCAGATCGGCGAGCCAGGAATCCTCGTGCTGGCCGACCAGGCGCACGCACCAGGCCAGCGCGTCGCTGCGGCTGCGGGCCACTCCGGCGTCGACCAGGGTGTCCAGGACCAGGCGCTCGGACTGGCGCAGCCGGGTCATCACGGGGACCGAGAACGTCGTGAACATCACCTTGTACGGGCCGCAGGTCACTCCCCAGGAGACCTTGCGGCCGAACTTGTGCTCGGCCTCCCGCGCGACGTCCATCCGCAGCTGACGGGTCTCCTCGCGGAACCTCCGGGCGCGGCCCTCGGCGGCGGCGGCCAGCTCGGCGGCCGACGCTTCGGCGGCCAGCGGCGGGTCGGCCAGCGGGCCGACGACGGTGATCTCCTCGCGGTCAACCTTGATCTCGGGCGGCGCCACGAACCAGTCGGCGGGCATCCGCCCGGTGAACCAGCCCCGCAGCTTGTCAGCCGCCGACCCCGTCGCCCGCTCGTCCGTAGTCATGTAATCATGTAACACGCTCGCACGACCTTGGACAACCCCGCCCCGCCCCCGAGGCCGCCAGGCCGAGCCCGCTTGCCCGCCGCCCATCGCGCCTCACGCTCCACGCCCAGCTCGCACGCCCCACGCCTCAGGGACCGTGGCGCGCAGCGCGGGGCCGATGATCTTGGACCGAGTGAGGCTAACGACGTGGTTGGCCCTTTGGTGCTGCTAGAGCCGCACC
>JBOHCO010001363.1:0-3438 GCA_050698895.1 Streptosporangiaceae bacterium | reverse complement strand
GTGCAGCCGGGCCGTGGCCAGCACGAACTCGGCCCCGGTCAGGAACGAGTACACCGAGTCGCGCTCGGGCACCAGGCCGACCTTCTTGAACAGCCCCGGGTTGCGCCAGCTCGGCTCCCCGGCCACGGTGAGCCGGCCGCGCGACGGGGCCAGGAACCCGGCGATCAGGTGCAGCAGCGTGGACTTGCCCGCCCCGTTGGGGCCCAGCAGGCCGGTGACGCCGGGCCCGATGCTCATCGTGATGTCGTTGACCGCGACCACGTTGCCGTACCAGCGGGTGACGCCCTGAAGCTCGATCGACGTCACGCGACACCCACCCGCCGGTAGCGCAGGATCAGGCCGCCGGCGCCGATCCCGAGGAATACCAGAAACATGACGCCGTACGCCGGACCGTAGCTCCCCGGATGGGGGACCTGCCCGGGCGTGGTCCCGCCGAGCCACAGCCGCAGCCCGTCCAGGACCGTGAACGGGCTGATCAGGCCGGCCAGCCGGGCCAGGGCCGACGGCGCGCCGAAGCTGGCGCCAGGGCCGCCGCCGAACGCCGGGCCGCTGCCGATGTGGATCAGCAGGCTGGCCAGCGTGTAGGTGAGGAACAAGACGATCGCCACGCCGCCGGTCGCGAACGCGCGCCGCCCGCTGAACGAGGCCAGCAGCAGGCCCAGGGCCGACAGCACCGCCGCCCAGGCCACCCCGAGCAGCAGGCCGGGGATCAGCGCCCTGGTCTGGGCCCAGATGGCGCTGCCCCCGTGCACCTGGGTCACGGTGCCGATGTAGAGCAGCAGCAGCGGGACCTCGATCATGATCAGGCAGGCCAGGAAGAACGCGGCCAGCTTGGCCGCCGGATAGTCGATCCGGTGGATGGGCCGGGCGAAGTACAGCGGCAGCGTGTGGCTGCGCAGGTCGCGGGAGACCAGCTCGGGCGCCTGGGCGGCGATGAAGGCCAGCAGGACCAGGATCCGCAGGGCCGGCACGTAGGTGTCGTAGGCGACCTGCCGGGCGTGGCTGGAGGTCAGCGCGACCGCCGCCGCGTTGACCACCGCGGGCAGGCACATGATCACGAAGGTCAGCACCGGGATGATCTTGGCCTTGGCGCCGCGCCGCAGGCCGAAGGCGGACCGCAGGCTGTGCCAGGTCAGGGCGGCGACGATGCCGCCGCGGCCGAGGCGCTCCCCGTCGTAGGACCGGTAGCCGATGTCGTGGATGACACCGCTGCTGACCCCGGCGTCGCTGCTAGCTGACATCGGCCGCTCCCGTGCTGTACTCGGGGCTGGCGGTGGCTGGATCGTCGCGGAACAGCTCCTCGATCCGGTGCCGCCGCTGCTCCATGCGGTTCAGCGGCAGGCCCAGGTCGGCCACGGCGTCCCGGACCACGTCGTAGGTCTCGTCGCCGGCCAGCTGGACCAGCAGGCCGCGCTGCTGGGGCACCGACCGCAGGCCGCGCCGGGCCAGCTCGGCCGCCAGCCGCCCGGTGCCCTCCTCCACCTCGACCAGCAGGACCTGGCTGACCTGGGTGATGGAGCTGATCGTGTCCGCGCGCAGCAGCCGGCCGGCGTCGATGGCGACCAGGTGGTCGCAGATCTGCTCGATCTCGCCCAGCAGGTGCGAGGCGACCACGATCGAGATGCCGAACTCGGCGCCGATCCGCGCGATCAGGTCCAGCATCGCGGTGCGGCCAGCCGGATCCAGCCCGTTGGTGGGCTCGTCGAGCAGCAGCAGCCGCGGGTCGCCCGCCAGCGCCTGGGCCAGCTTCACCCGCTGCTTCATGCCGGTCGAGTACGTGCCGATCTGCCGGTAGCGCTCCTCGTACAGCCCCACGTGGCGCAGCGAGTCGGCGGCGCGCTCCCTGGCCGCGGTGGCCGGCAGGCCGGACATCCGGCCCATGTGGGTGACGAACTCCGTCGCCGAGATGTCGGGGGGCAGGCAGTCGTGCTCGGGCATGTAGCCGGTGAGCGTGCGGATCCGCGGGCCCGCCGTGGCGCAGTCCAGGCCC
The DNA here is from genome assembly GCA_050698895.1 of Streptosporangiaceae bacterium. Classification (GTDB taxonomy): domain Bacteria; phylum Actinomycetota; class Actinomycetes; order Streptosporangiales; family Streptosporangiaceae; genus DASUBV01. The sequence continues at coordinate 1,448 of JBOHCO010001363.1, read as the reverse complement.
AGCACGGCGGCCCGGCCGCCGGTCGGCGGGAGCAGCCCGAGCAGGATCTTGATGAGCGTGGACTTGCCCGCTCCGTTGGCCCCGACCAGGCCGGTCACCCCGGGGGCGACGGTCACGGTGAGCTGATCCAGGGCGGTGACCGAGTTCGGGTAGCGCTTGGTCAGCGCGCCGGCCTCGATCACCGCGTCCGGAGCAGGCGGCCAGGGCGCGCCGCCGGGGTCGTCCGGGCGGACCGCGGGGGGTGCGGTCACTTCCTGCGCCCTCCTCTCCGTTAACTGAGCGCTGGCTGAGAAGTGACCCACACCCTTCCGGATCGGGCTCCGGGCTGTCATCCCCCGCCAGGATGATCCCGGCCCGGCCCGGTACGCCTCAGGTACCGGGCAGCCCTTCAATGCCCGATGCGCGGCGCCAGGTTCACGGCTAATCGGGTTGCCGCGCTGGCCGGCCCGTGGTTGCCTGGCTCGCGTTCTCGTTCGCTCGGCCCGGAGGAGGCGTCATGCCTGGTGCACGTCGCGGGACGGTGCTGGTGACGGGGGTCGGGCGGCAGCGGTCGATCGGCGCCGGCCTGGCGCTCGGCCTGGCTGACGATGGCTGGGACCTGGTCCTGAGCTACTGGGCGCCCTACGACGACCGGGTCAGTTACGCGCGCGGCGAGCACGACACCGAGGACGTGGCGGCTGAGTGCCGCAGGCGTGGCCGCCGGGTCGAGGTCGTGGCCGCCGATCTGGCCGAGGCCAGCGTCCCTGGCGGCCTGGTGGAAGCCGCGGCGGCGGCCGGCGACCTGCACGGCCTGGTGATGTCGCACTGCGAGAGCGTGGACAGCTCGATTCTCGACACGACGGTCGAGAGCTGGGACCGGCACTTCGCGGTCAATGCCCGGGCCGCGTGGCTGCTGATCAAGGCCTTCGCCGAGCACCTGCCCGCCGCGGCGACCACCCAGGTGCGGGGCCGGATCGTGGCCCTGACCAGCGACCACGCCGTGCACAACCTGCCCTACGGCGCGAGCAAGGGCGCCCTGGACCGGGTCGTCGTGGCCGCCGCGGCCGAGCTGGCCAGCCGCGGGATCCGCGCGAATGTCATCAACCCGGGCCCGGTTGATACCGGCTGGATGACCCCGGAGATCCGCGCGGCCGACCTGGCCCGGACGCCGGCCGGCCGGCTGGGAACGCCAGCCGACACCGCCGACCTGGTCCGCTTCCTGATGTCCGAGGCCGGAGGCTGGATCACCGGTCAGGTCCTGTACAGCAACGGCGGGTTCGGGACCTCCGGCTGACCCGCGGCCCGGGCCGGTGACGGCCGCCTCGGCAGGTGGCCGGGGCGCGCCGTAGGATCACAGACCGGGGCCTGGTGCTCCTGGCGGTGAGAGGACCAAGCGGAATGGCACACGGGCGGTGGCCCGCGGGCGGCCCGGCCGGACCGGCCCGGCCGCCGGGGCAGCCGACCGCGGC
>JBOHCO010001362.1:0-8344 GCA_050698895.1 Streptosporangiaceae bacterium | reverse complement strand
CGCCGCGACCGGGGCCCGCACGGGCGGCGGGACGCGGGAGGCGGGTGCCGGGCCGGCCCGGTCTGGCTCGGCCCGGTCCGGCCCGGCGCTGGAGTTCTGCCAGACCCAGGCCGCCGCGTCGCTGCGCACGGTGCTGGCCCGGGCCGTGCCGGGCTCCAGCCAGGCCGAGGTCCAGCCGCTCGGGGTGGCCGGCGACGGACGCCAGGTGTACGTATCGGCCTGGACGCCGAACTTCTCCGGCGTCGGGCTGCTCAGCCTGGCCACGGGCCGGCTGCGCTCCATCCGGCCGTTCGGCGACCCGACCACCGACCAGGCCGACGGGGCCGCCGACGGCAGCTGGCTGGTCTGGGCCCAGACCTACTCGCTGTCCAGCCTGGACCGGTTCACCATGTACGCCTTCGACTCGGCCACCCGGAAGCTGCGGCGCATCGGCCACTCCACCGACGGGCCGGGCGGGGTGCCCTGGCCGAGCCCGTGGCACGCCCCGGCGGTCAGCGGCCACTACACGGCCTGGGCCCAGGGCTACGGGGCTGGCGGGCTGGTCGAGATCCGGCTGGCCGACCTGGCCACCGGGCAGGTCACCACCATCCGTCAGGGCCACGTCCAGCCGCCGCTGTTCGACGGGAACCTGGTCGTCTGGCCGGAGTCGGACGCGCCGGGCACCCAGACCACGCTGCGCGCCTACAGCCTGACCGCGCGGCGGCTGGTGCCGCTGCCCGCGGCGCTGCGCGCGGTGCACGGCACCGAGTTCGTGGTCAGCGACGGGACCCGCACGGCCTACCTCAGCCCGGACCTGACCCGGCTGTACTACTCGCCGGGCCAGGATCAGCCGGCCCGGCTGGCCCTGGTGCTGCCCGGCGGGGTGGACTTCGCCGGCCTGGCCCTGGCGCCCGGCACGCTGGCCTGGACCACCAGCCAGGCCACCTACCTGGCCAGCACCAGGACCGGCGCGTTCACCAAGGTCACCCGCAAGTACGGGTACGCCACGGGCTCGGGCTCGGTGGTGCTGGTGACCGACGCGCCCAGCCAGAAGGCGGTGCACCCGGCGCTGCCGCTGCACGTGGTCGACCCGGCCGGCATCAGCTGGCCGAGGTGCCGGGCCCGGGCGGGCGTGCTGCACAAGGCCTAGGTGGTTGGCCGGCGCGGCCGGCGCGGCTGGCTCGGGTGGTCGATGGCCGGCCGGGTGGTCGGTGGCCGGCCGGGTGGTCGATGGCCGGCGGGGCTGTCGGTGGCCGGCGGGGCTGTCGGTTGGCTGCCGGCCCGTCTGCCGGCCCGTCTGCCGGCCCGTCTGCCGGCCCGGCTGTCGGCGGGGCGTGGCACCCTGGTGCCCTGGGCCCGCCGCGGGCCCGGCCACGCGGGAGAGGGGATGGCGATGGCGTTCAGCGGCTGGCCCGAGGATGCCCTCGACTTCTACGACGGACTGGCCGCCGACAACTCCAAGGCCTACTGGACCAAACACCGGCAGACCTACGAAGAGCAGGTGCTCGGCCCGATGACCGAGCTGCTGGAGGAGCTGGCCGCCGACTTCGGCCCGGGCAAGATCTTCCGCCCCTACCGCGACATCCGGTTCAGCAAGGACAAGTCCCCGTACAAGACGGCCATCGGCGCCCGGCTCGGGGACGGCTACCTGCAGCTGTCGGCCCAGGGCCTGGCCGCGGGCAACGGCATGTACATGATGGCCCCGGACCAGCTCGAGCGGTACCGCCAGGCGGTCGCCCACGACCTGACCGGGCCCCGGCTCGAGCGGGTCATCGCCGTGGTGCGGGCCTGCGACATCGACGTGCACGGCCACGAGAACCTGAAGACCGCGCCGCGCGGCTACCCGGCCGACCATCTCCGCATCGACCTGCTGCGCTGCAAGGGCCTGATCGCGTGGCGGGAATGGCCGGTGCAGGACTGGCTGGCCACCGCGGCGGCCCGTGATCACGTGCGCGAGTTCCTGGCCAGCACCCAGCCGCTGGCCGACTGGCTGGCCGACCACGTCGGCCCGTCCGAGCTGAGCGAACCCGGGCGCCGCTAGCCCCGGCTCGCGGCCGCGGCCCTGGTCCGGCTTATAGATGCCCGCTGGCACACCCCGGCGTCACGGTCGATGTGGGCCAGCAAGCCGCTGGGGTTGCGGGCGGCCGGATCGCGTGCTGCGGCCGGGCCGGAAGGCGTTGGTTCATGATCCCGGAAATCGGTCCGCGATAATCGGCTCGGGATCATGGCGGCCTGTCAGGGGCGCGCTAGGGCGCGGTGGCGGCCTGGTTGTCGGCGGGGCTCGCCGCGGGCGCCGGGGTCGCGCCGCAGTCGGGGCACAGGCCGAACAGCTCGACGGTGTGCCCGACATCGATGAAGCCCGCCTCGGCGGCGACCTGATCGGCCCAGCGCTCCACCGCGCGGCCCTCGACCTCGACGCTTCGGCCGCAGTTGCGGCAGGTCAGGTGGTGGTGATGCGCGTCACTGCGGCAGCGGCGGTACAGCGTCTCACCGCTGGCGTCCCTGATCGCATCGACCTGGCCGTCCTGGCTGAGTACCTGGAGGTGCCGGTAGACGGTGGTCAGGCCCACGTGCTCGCCCTGGCTGCGCAGCTCAGCATGGATCTGCTGGGCGCTGCAGAACCCCGGCAGCCCGGCCAGCACCGCGGCGAGGGCCTCGGCCTGGCGCGTGCCCCGGACACGGGTGCCGCGGGCAGCCGGCGGAGTTGCTGGCGGCGGTGTGCTCACACACGCACCGTAGCAGCCCGGCGCGAGTGGCCCGGACGTGTTACCGGCCGGGTCCAGGGCCGCGAGCCCCCCGGGCCGGCCGGCCGGTACGGGCTTACTTATCGGCGGGCAGTTCGGTGAGCAGGTCCGCCGAGGTCTCCATGCCGGCGCGCCACACCGAGCGAGCGATGATCTTGGCCGGGTCGGCGCGGTGCCGGTACTTCGCCGCGACCTCGGTGACCTCCTCGAGCAGGCCCTCGGACAGGGTCGTCGGCTTGAGACCCAGGGCCAGGAACTGGTCGTTGCGCACGCACAGCTCGTTCTCTTCCGCCTCCCGCCGCGGGTTGGGCAGGTAGGCGATCTCGGTGTCGGTCATGTCGCCGATCATCTTGGCCAGGTCGAGGACCCGGTGGGTCTCGGTGATCTGGTTGCGGACCAGCGGCTTGGCCCCGGCCTCGGGCGGGTTGGCGATAGCCAGCTCGATGCACCGGACGGTGTCCCGGATGTGGATGAAGGCGCGAGTCTGGCCGCCAGTGCCGTGCACGGTCAGCGGGTGCCCGATGGACGCCTGCATCAGGAACCGGTTGAGCACGGTGCCGTAGTCGCCGTCGTAGTCGAACCGGTTGATGAGCCGCTCGTCCTTGATCGTCTGCTCGGTCTGGGTGCCCCAGACGATGCCCTGGTGCAGGTCGGTGATCCGCAGCCGGTCGTTCGAGGCGTAGAACGAGAACATCAGCTGGTCGAGGGTCTTGGTCAGGTGGTAGACCGAGCCCGGGTTGGCCGGGTGCAGGATCTCCCGCTCCAGCTCGCCGTCGGGGGTCGGCACCTTGACGGTCAGGTAGCCCTCGGGGATGGGAGCGCTGCCGGACCAGCCGTAGCCGTAGACGCCCATGGTGCCCAGGTGCACCAGCGAGGCCTCGATGCCGGTGGTGGCCAGGGCGGTGAGCAGGTTGTGCGTCGCCCGGACGTTGTTGTCGACCGTGTAGCGCTTGGTCTTCTCGGTGCGCATCGAGTACGGCGCGGCGCGCTGCTCGGCGAAGTGCACGATCGCCTCGGGACGCAGTTCCTCGAGCAGCTCCACGACCCGGTCGTACTCGGTGGCGAGGTCGACGTTGACAAAGCCGATGTCCTTGCCAGTGACCTCCTTCCACACGCGGAGCCGCTCACCAACCGGGCGGATCGGCGTGAGCGAGTCGACCTCGAGCTCGATGTCGATCTTCCGGCGGCTCAGATTGTCCGCGATCGTGATGTCGTGCCCGCGATCCGAGAGGTAGAGCGAGGTCGGCCAGCCACAGAACCCGTCGCCGCCGAGAACCAGAACGCGCATTCGTACTCCCAACCAACCTGTTCCTGCTAGTAAGGGTCACCCATAGCAACCGCCGTGGTCACCAGGAGAGCTGGATGCCCGCGCTCGTGGTCGTGGCATCCGTGGCAGTGTATCGGCCGGTTTCGAGTGCCGACCCAACGGCTCTGCGCCGCCCGACCGGGTGACGTGAGCTCCCTCTGTCCTGCTGGTACCCCTCCAGCCGCAGCTTAGAGCTATGACGAGGCCCGCCGGGGCAAGTTCACGAGCTCGTACGTTAGATGATGGGAACATGGCAGACCGTCTCGCTCACGCGACGAGCCCGTACCTCCTTCAGCATGCTGGCAACCCGGTTGACTGGTGGCCGTGGTCCGAGGCAGCGTTCCGGGCGGCGGCCGAGCGCGACGTGCCGGTGCTGCTGTCGGTCGGCTACTCCGCCTGCCACTGGTGCCACGTCATGGCACACGAGTCGTTCGAGGATGAGCAGATTTCCGCCATCATGAACGAGCATTTCGTGTCGGTCAAGGTGGATCGTGAGGAACGCCCCGATATCGACGCCATCTACATGGCCGCCACCCAGGCCATGACGGGCCAGGGCGGATGGCCCATGACCGTGTTCATGACCCCCGACCGGGAGCCCTTCTACTGCGGCACCTACTACCCTCGTGACTACTTCGAGCGGCTCACTCTCGGGGTGGCCAGGGCCTGGCGCGAGGACCGGGAGGCGGTCACCAGCCAGGCCCAGAAGATCGCCGCAGCGCTGGCCGAGCAGTCGGCCCGGATGGGCGGCGGCCTGGCTGGCGGCGCGGGCGGCGAGGCGGGCGGCGAGGCGGGCAGCGGCGTGGCGGGAATCACAGTGCCCGGCGCGGCCGGGGACGATGCGCGGACCGCCGCGGCCGAGTGGCTGGCCGCCGCCGGGCAGGCCGCGGTGGTCACGCTGGCCGGTGAGTACGACCCGGTCCGGGGCGGCTTCGGCGGGGCGCCCAAGTTCCCGCCCTCCATGGTGCTGGAGTTCCTGCTCCGGCACGCCGAGCGCGGGGCCGGCGATCAGGCCGACCGGGCCCTGGAGATGGTCCGGGGGACGGCTGCGGCCATGGCCCGCGGAGGCCTGTACGACCAGCTGGCGGGCGGGTTCGCCCGCTACAGCGTGGACGCCGACTGGGTCGTGCCGCACTTCGAGAAGATGCTCTACGACAACGCCCTGCTGGCCCGGGTCTACGCCCATCTGTGGCGGCTGACCGGGGATGAGCTGGCCCGGCGGGTGGCCGAGGAGACCTGCGCCTGGATACTGGCCGAGCTGCGGACCGTCGACGGCGGCCTGGCCTCGGCGCTCGACGCGGACAGCGACGGCACCGAGGGCGCCTTTTATGTCTGGACCCCGGCCGAGCTGACCGAGGTGCTCGGGCCGGCCGACGGAGAGCTCGCGGCCGGCTTGTTCGGGGTCACCCGTGACGGCACCTTCGAGCAGGGCGCCTCGGTGCTCCAGCTGCCCGCCGACCCGGCCGACGCCGGTGCCTACGAGCGGATCCGGTCGGCCCTGCTGGCCGCCCGGGCCCATCGCGTCCGGCCCGGCCGGGATGACAAGGTCGTCGCGGCCTGGAACGGCCTGGCCATCGCGGCGCTGGCCGAGGTCGGGCTGCTGCTGGAGCGGACCGACTTTGTCGCCGCCGCCCGCGGCGCCGCCGAGCTGCTGACCCGCGTCCACCTGGACGACGGGCGGCTGGCCCGGACCTCGCGGGACGGCCTCGCGGGTAACAGCGCCGGGGTGCTGGAGGACTACGGCAACGTGGCCGAGGGCCTCATCGCCCTGGCCGGGGTGACCGGCGAAGCCCGCTGGGCCGAGGTCGCCGGGCAGCTGCTGGAGACCGCCCTGGACCGGTTCGCGGGCGGCGGGGCTGGCTTCTACGACACCGCCGACGACAGCGAGCAGCTCATCTACCGCCCGGCCGACCCCGCCGACGGGCCCAGCCCGTCCGGCGTCTTCGCCGTGGCCGGGGCGCTGCTCAGCTACTCCGCGCTGACCGGCTCGGCCCGGCACCGGGAGGCCGCCCTCAGCGCGCTGACCACTGTCCCGGCGCTGGCCAGCCGGTTCCCGCGGGCGGCGGGCTGGGGCCTGGCCGTGGCCGAGGCCAGCCTGAGCGGCCCGGTCGAGATCGCGGTGGTCGGACCCGCCGGTGACCAGCGCACGGCGGCCCTGCACCGGACGGCCTTGCTGGCGGCGCCGCCCGGCGCGGTCCTGGCGGTCGGCGACCCGGCTGAGGCTGGTGCAGCGGCTGCGACGCACGGTACGGCCGGGTCGGACAGGCCGGCTGCTTCGGACGGGTCGGCTGGGTCGAATGGGCCGGCTGCTTCGGACGGGTCGGCTGGGTCGAATGGGTCGGCTGAGTGGGAGGTGCCGCTGCTGGCCGGGCGCGGGCTGGTCGGCGGCGCGCCCGCGGCCTATGTCTGCCGGAACTTCACCTGCCGCGCTCCGATCACCGACCCCGACCTGCTGCGCGCCGAGCTGGCCCCCTGACCGACCGGCCCCCGCCGGCCCGGCGCCGAGCCCGTGACCAGGGCACACAGCGGGCCAGGCGACCGGGCCGGGGCCGGCCCAGCCGTGCCCCATGTATTCGTCGGCAGTAGGCCAAGACTTCCCCTCGCCGTCCGCCGCGAGTGGGATTATGAGCATTCCGGTATGGACGTGATCACGCTCCCGCGTGCATTCTGGTACACGGCGGTTTGGCGGTGGGCTGTGCTGTCTTGTCGGAAGCTGCCCACAGAATGAGAGGAGAGCTGGTGCGCGACGGAGCGCGTCGCCTGGGTCCCGTGCTCTGGATCGTTGCGGCACTCGGTGTCGGCACGGCGTTCGTCGTCCGGCCGGCCGGGTCGCACGTTCCTGATGCCCCGCTCCCGTCGGCCGGCTCCGCGGCCGCGTCCGCTACCGCCACGCCTGGCACCTCAGCGTCCGGCACAACGGCGTCCGGCAGCGCGTCCGCCGACCGCGCATTGGCGCAAGCCCTCCTCGGCAAGAACGGCTCGAAATGGCCGACCGCGGCCAGCGTCCGGCTGCCGGCCCCGGCCCGGTCCAAGGCCAGCGTGCCGGTCGTCCGCACCGTCGCCGCGCAGACCTCTGGCGCCGCGCAGACCTCTGGCGTCGCGCCGCTCAGCCGGCTCCGTCCCGCTGATCTGCTCGTCGTCGCCCCCACCACGCTGCCGGCCAGCCTCACCGGGCGGGTCGGGCGGCTGCGCGGTGTGACCGCCGTTCAGCGGCTCGACGCCGGCACCGTCAAGGTGAACGGCGAGTTCATCCAGATGCTCGGGGTCAACCCGAGCCGGTTCCGCGCCTTCGCCGCGCGGCCCACCGCCCGGTCGAATGCCCTGTGGCGCAGCGTCGCCGCCGGCGACGTCGCGGTGTCCTACCTCATGGGCCGCGAGGACCGCCTCAAGCTGGGCAGCAAGGTGCACGTGGCCGGCGCCCAGCCGGAGGACCTGCGGGTCGGCGGCTACGGAACCGTCGGCATCTCCGGCGTCGACGCCGTCGTGTCGGACTCGGTGGCCACCTCGCTCGGCATCCCGTCCGACAACGCGGTCGTGGTCAGCGCCCCCCGCGCGCGCCTGGCCCGGCTCATGCGCAAGATCAAGCGGATGCTGCCCAGGCACGCGGCCATCGCCCAGCTGGTCACCCAGCTCGAGCCCGGCCAGGTGGTGCAGTCCCAGGTCACCACGGGCGGCGCCGCGGGCGCGACGTCGCCGGTGAGCGGGGACGGGCCGCCGATCACCGCGGCTCAGGTGCACGCCTTCCTCAAGGCGGCGCTGAGCCGGGTCGGGTTGCCCTACGTCTGGGGCGCCGCCGGGCCGCGGTCCTTCGACTGCTCAGGCCTGGTCCAGTGGTCAATGCGCCAGGCCGGCATCACCATGCCGCGGGTCGCGGTGGACCAGGCCACCACCGGCCCGCAGGTCCCGATCAGCGACCTGAGCCCCGGTGACCTGCTCTTCTACCACACCGACCCGACCGCGCCCACCTACATCTCGCACGTCGCCATCTACCTCGGCAACGGCCTCATGGAGCAGGCTCCGGAGCCGGGCATGGACGTGCAGGTCGTGCGGGCAGTGTTCGGCGCGGGCTTCGCCGGCGCGGTCGAGGTCTTCCCCGAGCTGGCCGCCTCGGTCGCCGGCAACCCCGCCGGCTGACGGAAACTCGACCCGCCCGCCTGCCCAGTCACCCCCAGGGACCTGAGGAGTCGGCGCGCGCGGAAAGTGGTCCCGCCCGGTGGGGCAGTTGGGGCCGGTGGGGCGCGAGGGGCCGTGGGAGTCGGGGGGCACCCGCGGCGCGCCGGGATCAGCGTCATGGTTGGCCCTTTGGTGCGGCTCTAGC
>JBOHCO010001361.1:0-1747 GCA_050698895.1 Streptosporangiaceae bacterium | reverse complement strand
AACCGGCACCAGGACGCGATGGAGCAGTTCAGGGCCAGGCCGATCCGGATGGTGTACTCGATCGACGCGCGGTTGGCCACCGGCAGCGAGCCGGGCAGGCCCAGGCACACCGGGCAGACCTCGGAGTTGGGCTCGGCCCCGAACACCGTGCGGCAGCCGCAGAACATCTTGGTCGTCGTGCCCAGCTCGACGTGCGTCTCCAGGCCGATCACCGGCTCGTACCGGGTCAGCGCCTCGTCGTAGGGGACCAGCGTGGTGGCTAGCTCAGTCATCGCCCGACTCCTCCGGCCGCATCCGGCCCTGCATCCCGGGGGGCCACCCCCCGGGATGCCCCAGTGCGCCGCTCCGCGGCGGGCGGGGGCAGTCCCTTGGACTGGGCCAGCAGCGGGCCGCCCCAGCGATCCTCCAGCGCGGCCTCGACGGCGGCCGCCACCCGGTAGAGCCGGTCGTCACCGAGGGCCGGCGCCATGATCTGGAGGCCGACCGGCAGCCCGTCTTCCGGGGCCAGCCCGCACGGCACGGACAGCGCCGCGTTGCCGGCCAGGTCGGACGGGATCGTGCACAGGTCGGCCAGGTACATGGCCATCGGGTCGTCGGCCCGCTCGCCGATCGGGAACGCGGTGGTCGGGGTGGTCGGCGAGACCAGCACGTCCACCTGCTCGAAGGCCGCGTCGAAGTCGCGGCAGATCAGCGTGCGGACCTGCTGCGCCTTGCCGTAGTAGGCGTCGTAGTAGCCGCTGGACAGCGCGTAGGTGCCGAGCATGATCCGCCGCTTGACCTCGGGCCCGAATCCGGCCGCCCGGGTCAGGGACATGACCTCCTCGGCGCTGCGGGTGCCGTCGTCGCCGACCCGCAGGCCGTAGCGCATGGCGTCGAACCGGGCCAGGTTGGACGAGCATTCGCTGGGCGCGATGAGGTAGTAGGCCGGCAGCGCATAGCCGAAGTGCGGGCACGAGACCTCGACGACCTTGGCGCCCAGCGACTCCAGCAGCTCCACCGCCTCGCCGAACCGGGCCAGCACGCCGGGCTGGTAACCATCCCCGCTGAACTCGGTGACCACGCCGACCCGCAGCCCCGTCACGTCGGCCTGCCGGGCGGCGGCGACCACCGGCGGCACGGGCGCGTCCACCGAGGTGGAGTCGCGCGGGTCGTGGCCGGAGATGGCCGCGTGCAGCAGGGCCGCGTCCAGCACGGTCCGGGCCAGCGGGCCGGGGGTGTCCAGCGAGGAGGCGAAGGCGACCAGCCCGTACCGAGACGAGCCGCCATAGGTGGGCTTGACGCCCACGATGCCGCAGACGGCGGCGGGCTGGCGGATCGATCCCCCGGTGTCCGTGCCGAGGCCGAGCGGCGCCTCGAACGCGGTGACCGCGGCCGACGAGCCGCCGGACGACCCGCCAGGCACCCGGCTCAGGTCCCACGGGTTATGCGAGGGGCCGAACGCGGAGTTCTCGGTGGACGACCCCATCGCGAACTCGTCCATGTTGGCCTTGCCGAGGATGACGATCCCGGCGCGCCGCAGCCGCGTGGTTATCGTCGCGTCGTACGGCGGGCGCCAGCCCTCCAGGATCCGCGATCCGCAGGTCGTGGGCATGTCGGTGGTCGTGAAGAGATCCTTGAGCACGAGCGGTACGCCGGCCAGCGGGCCGAGCGGCTGCCCGGCGGCGCGCCGGGCGTCCACCGCCCTCGCGGCGGCGAGCGCAGCCTCGGGTGCCACGTGCAGGAACGCGCGCACCGAGGAGTCCACGGC
>JBOHCO010001360.1:0-1443 GCA_050698895.1 Streptosporangiaceae bacterium | reverse complement strand
ACCCCGTTCGACTGCTTCGAGCAGCTCTACCCGGCCACCGAGTTCGCGTTCGCCATCTCCGGGAGCACGGCCCGGCACCTCCTGCCGACCCCCGGCTTCCAGGACTGGGACCTCCGCGCCCTGCCCGAGCGCCCGGCCGCCCTGGCCCGCGCCGCGCGGGCATCCCGGTCGCGCTAGTCCCGCCCGCCGCCCCGCCGCGGCCGGGTTCCACCCGCATCGCGGGCGGTCGGACGGCGGCCTGAATCTGCCCCAAGACCTGCGCAATTAACAGCAAAGCGGCCATCATGCCCCATTGCGCTCGACCCGGCCGGGCCCCTATCGTGTCAGCACATACTTGACATACACAGTATGTCTTCTGACTGCGGATGAGCGGAGTCCCCCGAGCGAGAAGGAGACGCGCCATGTCCACCCAAGCCAGCAGCGGCCAGGAGTCGACCGCCGGACCGCAGTCCGGCCCGCCCGGCCGCGGGCTGCGGGCCGGAGCGCTCAAGGCGGGCGACGTCGTGGTCATGGCGCTGGCCAGCTCCGGGCCCACGCAGAGCATCGCGGTCACGCTGGCCGCGCTGCTGGCCACCGTCGGCTACGCCAGCTTCCTGCCCCTGCTGATCTGCTTCGTGCCGATGCTCGGCATCGCCATCGGCTACCAGCGGCTCAACGCCTGGCAGCCGAGCGCGGGCGCCACCTACTCCTGGGTCGGCCGGGCGCTGAACCCGCACGCCGGGTTCTTCGCCGGCTGGATCATGCTGATGTACTACACGGTCGGCACGACCAGCCTGACGATCCCGCTGGGCAGCTACATGCTGAGCTTCTTCAGCAACTCGGCGGCCAACAACTCTTACGCGGTCGCGGCGGTCGGCACGGCGTTCGACCTCATCGTGCTGGTGGTCGCGGCGCTCGGGGTCAAGCTGTCGGCCCGGTTCCAGTGGGGCTGGGCGATCTTCGAGTACGGGCTGCTGGTCGGCTTCACCGTCGCCGCGATCGTGGCCATCTACGGCCACCACCTGCACCACGCGGTGCACCTGGCCAGCTCCTGGTTCACCCTCGGCGGCGCGGGCGGGTTCAAGGCCCTGATCTCCGGGGTGCTGCTGGCCATCTTCCTGTACTCGGGCTGGGACACGGCGGCCTACGTGGGTGAGGAGGCCGAGGGCCGCAAGGCCGGCTCGGCGGCGGTGACCAGCGTGGTGATCCTGTTCGTCATGTACGCCGTGGTCATCATGGCCTTCCAGGGCGTGGCCCCCAGCCACGTGCTGCAGGGCCACGCGGCCAACATCCTGGCCTACGTCGGCCAGCTGCTGGGCGGCGGCTTCTGGAAGCAGGTCATGATCGTGGCCGTCCTGGGCGGCACGCTGGCCTCGCTCCAGGCGGCGATCGTCAGCTCCTCGCGGATCTCCTTCGCCATGGGCCGCGACCGGGTGTTCCCGCGCTGGTTCGGGGTCGTGAGCA
>JBOHCO010001359.1:0-7507 GCA_050698895.1 Streptosporangiaceae bacterium | reverse complement strand
ATCTACCCGACCATGTACATCAAGCGGCCCTGGACCATGCGCCAGTACGCCGGCTTCTCGACCGCGGCCGATTCCAACCGCCGCTATCACCAGCTCATCCAGGCCGGCACGACGGGCCTGTCGGTGGCCTTCGACCTGCCCACCCAGATGGGCTTCGACTCCGACGCGCCGCAAGCCCGCGGCGAGGTCGGCAAGGTGGGCGTGGCCATCGACTCCATCGAGGACATGCGGCTGCTGCTGGACGGCATCCCGCTGGACGAGGTCTCGACCTCGATGACCATCAACGCGCCGGCGGCCGTCTTGCTGCTGCTCTACCAGCTGGTGGCGGCCGAGCAGGGGGTCAGCGCCGGCCAGATCACCGGCACGATCCAGAACGACATTCTCAAGGAGTACATTGCCCGCGGCACCTACATCTACCCGCCGCAGCCCTCGCTGCGCCTGGTCGCGGACACCTTCGCCTACTGCCGCCGGGAGATCCCGCGGTGGAACACCATCTCGATCTCCGGGTACCACATGGCCGAGGCAGGCGCCACGCCGGTGCAGGAGATCGCGTTCACGCTGGCCAACGCCCGGGAGTACGTGCGCGCCGCGCTGGCCGCCGGGATGGCGGTGGATGACTTCGCGCCCCGGCTGTCGTTCTTCTTCGTGGCCCGGACCACCGTGCTGGAGGAGATCGCCAAGTTCCGGGCCGCGCGCCGGCTGTGGGCGCGCATCATGCGCGACGAGTTCGGGGCGACGGACCCGAAGTCGCAGATGCTGCGGTTCCACACCCAGACGGCCGGGGTCCAGCTCACCGCGCAGCAGCCCGAGGTCAACCTGGCCCGGGTCACGCTGCAAGCGCTGGCTGCCGTGCTGGGCGGGACCCAGTCCCTGCACACCAACTCCTACGACGAGGCCATCGCGCTGCCCAGCGAGAAGGCGGCCCGGCTGGCCCTGCGCACGCAGCAGGTGCTGGCCTGGGAGACCGACCTGACCGCCACCGTGGACCCGTTCGCCGGCTCGTACGCGATCGAGTCCATGACCACCGACATCGAGGAGCAGGCCGAGGTGCTGATGGCCAGGGTGGCGGACTACGGCGGGGCGGTGGCCGCGATCGAGCAGGGCTTCCAGAAGGCCGAGATCGAGCGGTCGGCCTACCGCATCGCCCAGCAGATCGACAGCGGCGAGCGCAAGGTCGTCGGGGTGAACGCCTTCGTCACCCCGGACGAGGAGCCCTACCAGCCGCTTCGCGTGGACCCGGCCATCGAGCAGCAGCAGGCCGAGCGGCTGGCCGAATTGCGCGGCCGCCGCGACGCGGGCGAGGTGCGCCGCCGGCTCGACGAGGTGCGCCGCGCCGCGGCGGGCACCGACAACCTGCTGTACCCGCTGCGCGAGGCGCTGGCCGCGCTGGCCACGGTCGGCGAGGTCTGCGATGCGCTGCGCGAGGTCTGGGGGGTCTATCAGCCAGCCGACGTGTACTGATTAGCTGAGCCCATGGTGGCCATCCCCTGGAATTCCTCTCGTGGTCCCACGCTGGGCATCGAGTGGGAGCTTCAGCTCATCGACAGCCGCAGCCGGATGCTCCGCCAGGATGCCAGGGAGGTCCTGGACGCGCTGCCCGGCGTCGGCGAGTCCGGTGAGCATCCCAAGCTGAAGTACGAGCTCATGCAGTCGGCGGTGGAAGTGGTTACCGGCATCTGCAGCACGGTCACGGAGGCAAAGCGGGATCTGGCGGCGACAATCTCGCAACTTCAGCGGATAACCGGCGAGCGCGGTACGATGCTGGCCTGTGCTGGTACTCATCCCGTCAGCGACTGGCGGGATGCCAAGATGGCGCCTATTCAGCGATATGCCGAGCTGCTCGAGAATTTGCAGTGGCTTGCCCGCAGGATCCAGACCTTTGGCGTTCACGTACACGTGGGGATACGCGACGGAGGCAAAGCGATACCCATCGTCAATGCGCTCGCCGGGTACCTGCCGCATTTCCTGGCGCTGACCGCCTCGAGCCCGTTCTGGAGCGGGCACGACACAGGGCTCGCCTCGAGCCGGTCCGTGATCTTCGGCGGACTGCCTACTTCGGGGCCGCCACAGCCATTAGCGGACTGGAGTGAGTTCGAGGACTACATGGACACGCTTCTTCGTGCCGGGACCATCCGGAGCATCAAGGAGGTGTGGTGGGACATACGGCCGCACCCGGACTTCGGCACCATCGAGGTGCGCATGTTTGATGGTGTACCGACCCTGCGCGAGATCGGCATGGCCGCGGCCCTGTCACAGTCCCTGATTCACATGCTGGACGCCCAGCTCGATCGCGGCTACACGCTGCCGTCGCCGTCGGCCTGGGTGGTACGAGACAACAAGTGGCGGGCCACCAGGTACGGCCTGGACGCCATGGTCATCACCGACGACTACGGGTCGACGGCCCCGCTGCGCGACGAGCTCTACGAGCTGGTGCACGAGCTTGAGCCGGTGGCCGACCGGCTGGGCTGCACCGACGAGCTGGCCGTGGCGTTCGACGTGCTTGACCATGGCGCGTCCTACGAGCGCCAGCGGGCGCTGGTGGCCAGCGGGGGAGAGCTGCCGGACGTGGTGGACGCGCTCGCGGCGGAGTTCGCGGAGGACCGGTTCGTCGTGCCTGGGGAGGCTGCGCATGGCCGAGCATGACCTGGAAGGCGAGCTGGACGCGTTCCTGGCCGGCCATGAGGCCGAGCTCATCGACTTCCGGCGAGATCTGCATGCGCACCCGGAGACCGGCTACCACGAGTACCGCACCACCCGGCGGATCGCGCTGCGCCTGGAGGCGGTCGGCCTGCGGCCGTCGGTGCTGCCCAAGGGCACCGGGCTGATGGTGGACATCGGCGGCGGGTCGGGCGAGGAGCCGCTGGTCGCGCTCCGGGCCGACATCGACGCGCTGCCGATCAGCGACGAGAAGGACGTCCCGTACCGGTCCACGGTGCGGGGCGCCTGCCACGCCTGCGGCCACGACGTGCACACCTCGGTCCTGCTCGGCACCGGCCTGTTCCTGGCCAGGGCCAACGCGGCCGGGGCCCTGCCCGGCAAGGTACGGCTGATCTTCCAGCCCGCCGAGGAGGTGCCCGGGGGCGCCGTGGACGTGATGTCGGCCGGCGGCATCGCCTCGGTCGACCGGATCTTCGCCCTGCACTGCGACCCGCGGCTGGACGTGGGCAAGATCGGCACCAGGGCGGGCCCGATCACCGCGGCCTGCGACAAGATCCAGGTCAAGGTGACCGGCCCCGGCGGGCACACCGCGCGGCCGCACCTGACCGCCGACCTGGTCTTCGCGCTCGGCAAGATCATCACCGAGCTGCCGGCCGCGCTGTCCCGGCGTGTCGACCCGCGATCCAGCCTGAGCCTGGTCTGGGGCCGGGTGGCGGCCGGGACGGCGGCCAACGCCATCCCCGACGACGGCATGGTCGAGGGCACGGTCCGCTGCCTGGACGACGAGGCCTGGCACGCCGCGCCGGACATGGTCAAGGCCCTGGTCGAGTCGGTGGCCACGTCCTACGGCGTGGTCCCGGAGATCGTCTACCAGCGCAACGTGCCGCCGACGGTGAACGACGCGGTCTGCACGGCGATGATCGAGGCGGCCGCCGACCGGGTGCTCGGCCCGGACGCGGTCACCCCGGCCCCGCAGAGCCTGGGCGGCGAGGACTTCGCCTGGTACCTGGAGTCGATCCCCGGCGCGCTGGCCCGGCTCGGCACCAGGACGCCGGGGGCGCCCGACGACTTCGACATCCACCAGGCCACGTTCGACGTGGACGAGCGGGCCGTCGCGGTCGGCGTCCGGCTGATGGCGGCCATCGCCCTCACGGCCATGGGCGGCAGCGGGCCGCCCACGCCGGTCCCGCTCCAGGGCACCGCGCTGGCCTGAACCGCGCTGGCCTGAACCGCGCTGGCCTGAACCGCGCTGGCCTGAACCACGCTGGCCTGAACCACGCTGGCCTGAACCACGCTGGCCTGGCTTCCCGCGCGTGCCGGGCTGGGCCAGGGCAGTACCGGGCTGTGTCCGGGGTGGTACCAGTTTGAGATCGGCTCGTCCTCCTGCCGTGGTCTGGTTTGCGCATAGGCTGGTCGCCGGGTCGCCATCCCGGCGGCCCTGACCCAGCTAGCGGAGTGCACAGTCGTGTCCTCACACCCGGATCAGGCCTCGCCGGGCCCCAGCGGGCCCAACGGCTCGCTGCCCCCTCAGGGCAAGATGCGCGGCCCCGTGCCCCCCGGTCCCGTGCCCCCCGGTCCCGTGCCGCCCGGTCCCGTGCCGCCCACTGGACCGGTGCCGCCGGGCCCGGCCACCGGCCCGGCCGGGCAGTTCCCCGGCGCCAGCCGGCTCAAGTCGGCCTGGAAGACCGGCCCCGACGGCCGGACCGTGTTCCGGCTGATCCCGCCGCTCGTGCTGTGGTGGATCTGGGTCGCCTTCGTCGTGATCAACGTCATCGACATAGCCATCCAGGGCCGCGACCGGTTCGGGCTCGAGGTCGCCTGCGCCCTCCTGTTCGCCACCGGGATCATGTACGTCTGCACGGTGCGGCCCAGGATCATCACCGACGACGACGGGATCACGGTGGTCAACCCGTTCCGGGACCACACGGTGCCCTGGGGGCTGGTCACCGGGGTGTATGTCGGTGACTCGGTGGAAATCGGCGCCGAGCGGCCGGCGCCGAAAAAGGAAAAGACCATCTATAGCTGGGCGCTCCACTCGCCCCGCCGAGCCCGAGCGCGGGCCGAGCTGCGCAGCAGCGTCCGCGTGGGCCCGAACCGGCAGCGGCTCGACGCCCGCCACCGGCGCCGGCGCTTCGAGGTCGACCCGGAGTCCTTCGGGCGGGCGCCGCAGAAGGCCAAGGAGCTGGCCAGCCAGCATCCCAGCCACATCATGGCCGGTGAGCTGTCCCGGCGCCGCGAGGCGGCCCGCGGCCAGGGGGCCCAGGGCGGGACCCTGAAGGGCCGGTGGGACTGGCTCGGCGTCGGCGCCGTCGTGCTCCCGGCCATCCTGCTGGCCGTCGTCATCGCCCTCTAGCGGCCCGGCTCGGGATCGCCGACTAGCGGGCTGGGCCGGGATCGCCCACTAGCGGGCCGGCTCGGGCCGCTCGTCGCCCAGCAGGTACCGGGCCCCGTCGCCCAGGTCGGCCGCCGCGTCCTCGGGGTTGTACAGCGCGCAGGTGCGCAGCGACAGGCAGCCGCAGCCGATGCAGCCGTCCAGGGTGTCGGACAGCCGCTGGAGGTCGGCGATGCGATCGTCGATGCGGGCCTGCCAGGTCCGGGCGGCCCGGCTCCACTGGGCCTTGGTGGGCGCCTTGCCGTCGGGCAGCGTGTCCAGCGCGGCCTTGATGTCCCGCAGCGACAGGCCGAGCTGGCGGCCGGCCCGGATGAACGCGATCCGCCGCAGCATGTAGCGCGGGTACCGGCGCTGGTTGCCCGAGGTCCGCTCGGCCGAGATCAGGCCCTGGTCCTCGTAGTAGCGCAGCGCCGAGGGCGCCGCCCCGCTGCGGGCCGACAGCTCGGCGATCGTCAGGTACGTGACGGGCGGGGCCATGACCGTCAGGCTAGCCGTCGGCCGGGCCGTCCAGCCACGCCCTGAACGGGCTCAGGGACCGATGGAGGCGCAGGGCCGGGTCCGCAGGTCGGCCACGTACTCGGCGGGCGCACCGGCCGCCTCCGCCGCGTCGGCCATGATGCCCAGGTAACGGGCCGAGGGCAGCCCCCCCTCGTAGCCGTTGACCACATACAGCCAGGCCAGCATCTCGCCGTCCACCGTCGTGACCCGGACCTTGGACTTGCGGTAGTAGCCCAGCGTGGCCCCGTCCCAGCTGTCCAGCTTGGCCTCGTCGGCCTCAGAAAGCTCGTAAAGCACCACGAACACCCGCGAGTCGGCGTCCTCGACCACGGTGCCCAGGGCACCTTCCCAGTTCATGTCCTCGCCGCCGAAGGTCAGTCGCCAGCCCTCCAGCCAGCCGCTAGCGCGCTGCGGCGAGTGCGGGCAGCGTTCCGCCATCTGCGCCGGGTTCATGTTGCTCCCGTAAGCCGCATACATCGCCACGGTAGCCAAGGGTAGGCCGAGTGCAGGCCGAGTGCAGGCCGGTCGCGCACCCCCGCCTGCCCGGCCGGGCAGGCGTTGCGTGATCGTGACCGGAGCGCCCGGCCGGGCCGCGCGCCAGGGCCGGATCGGGCGTGCGACACAATGGGGCATCGTGAGTCAGCCGCAGGCGAGGATCGCGATCATCGGTGGCGGGCCGGGAGGCTATGAGGCCGCCCTGGTCGCCGCGCAACTGGGCGCCGCCGTCACGGTGATCGAGCGGGACGGCCTGGGCGGTGCGTGCGTGCTGACCGACTGCGTGCCCTCCAAGACCCTGATCGCCACCTCCGGCATGATGACCGCCCTGGAGGGCTCGCCGGGCCTGGGCATCCAGGCCGGCGGGATCGCCTCGGTGGACGCGCCCCGGCTCTACGCCCGGGTCCGGGACCTGGCCAGGGCCCAGTCCGACGACGTGGCCGCCCGGCTGTGCGCCGAGGGCGTCGAGGTTATCGCCGGCACCGCCCGGCTGGCCGGCCGCCGGGTCGTCCAGGCCGGGGACCGCGAGATCCAGGCCGATGCCGTGCTGATCGCCGCCGGCGCCCAGCCCCGGGTGCTGCCCGGCGCCGTGCCCGACGGTGACCGGGTGCTGACCTGGCGCCAGCTCTACACCCTCTCCGAGCTGCCGCCGAACCTGATCGTCGTCGGCTCCGGCGTGACCGGGGCCGAGTTCGCCGGCGCCTACCAGGCCCTCGGCTCCCAGGTCACGCTGGTGTCCTCGCGTGACCACGTGCTGCCGCACGAGGACGCAGACGCGGCCATGGTCGTCGAGGAGGTGTTCCGCCGCCGCGGCATGACCGTGCTGGGCCGCTCCCGGGCCGCCGAGGTCCGGCGGACCGGGGACGGCGTGGCCGTCATCCTGGCCGATGGCCGGACCGTGCGCGGCTCGCACTGCCTGCTCACCGTGGGCATGCTGCCCAGCACCACCGACCTGGGCCTGGAGGAGCACGGCGTCACGGTGGACAAGAACGGGTTCATCCCCGTGGACCGGGTCTCTCGGACCTCGGTTCCCGGCGTCTACGCCGCCGGGGACTGCACCGGGGTGCTGATGCTGGCCTCGGTGGCGGCCATGCAGGGCCGGATCGCCATGTGGCACGCGCTGGGGGAGGCCGTGCAGCCGCTGCGGCTCAGCCACGTGGCCGCCACGATCTTCACCGAGCCCGAGATCGCCACCGTGGGCGTCACCGAGCAGGCCGTGGAGAGCGGCGAGGCCGAGGCCATCGTGGTCAAGCTCCCGCTGGCCACCAACGCGCGGGCCAAGATGCAGGGCTTCAGGGATGGCTTCGTGAAGCTGTTCGCCCGGCGCAGCGGCGGCACCGTGCTGGGCGGCGTGGTCGTGGCCCCGCGGGCCAGCGAGCTGATCCTGGCCGTCTCGCTGGCCGTCGAGCAGATGCTGACCGTCGACCAGATGGCCCACACCTTCGCCGTCTACCCGTCCCTGTC
>JBOHCO010001358.1:0-1679 GCA_050698895.1 Streptosporangiaceae bacterium | reverse complement strand
GCGAATTGGCTCGCGTCCGTGGCATCCATCGGGGTACGGTCTCGGCGCAGGTAGCGCGGGCGAGCAATTCTCGTGGCCACGCCGCACGGGCAGGCGCTCGCCGCGTCGATGCTTCCCCTCACCTGATGTCGATGCTTCCCCTCACCTGATAAGGAACGACGGATGACCACCCCGCCCGCCTTCCCGTTGGAGCCCGCGCCGATCCAGGTGCCCGACGATGTTCTCGATGGCCTGCGCGCCCGGCTCGCACTGACTCGGCCGCCGCTGGATGAGGGGAATGGGGACTGGTCCTACGGCGTGCCGGACAGCTATCTCCGCGGGCTGGTGGCTTACTGGCGGGACGGCTACGACTGGCGCCAGGCTGAGGCCGCCATCAACGCCTACGAGCACTACCAGGTGAGCGTCGCCGGTGTCCCTGTGCACTTCATGCGCAATCCTGGCCGCGGCCCCCGCCCGATCCCGCTGATCCTCACCCACGGCTGGCCGTGGACGTTCTGGCACTGGTCGAAGGTGATCGACCCGCTCGCCGACCCGGCCGCGTTCGGCGGCGACCCCGCCGACGCGTTCGACGTCATCGTGCCGTCCCTGCCCGGCTTCGGTTTCCCTGGCCCGCTCACCGGCTTCCCGGACGTCAACTTCTGGAAGGTCGCCGACCTCTGGCACACCCTGATGACCGAGACCCTCGGATACCAGAAGTACGCCGCCGGGGGCTGCGACATCGGCGGGATCGTCACCAGCCAGCTCGGCCACAAGTACGCCGACGAGCTGTACGGCATCCACATCGGCTCCGGGCTGCCGCTCAACTTCTTCACCGGCCCGCGCGCCTGGGACTTCGCGCGGAATCGGCCCCTCACCGACGACCAGCCCGCAGACGTCCGCGCCCGCATCATCGAGATGGACCACCGCTCGGCGTCGCACCTCGCCGTGCACATGCTCGACGGCGCCACCCTGGCCCACGGGCTGAGCGACTCACCCGCCGGGCTGCTCGCCTGGCTGCTGGAGCGCTGGAACGCCTGGAGCGACAACGGCGGCGACCTCGAGTCCGTCTTCACCAAGGACGACCTGCTCACCCACGCCACGATCTACTGGGTGAACAACTCCATCGCCACGTCGATGCGCTACTACGCCAACGCGAACCGCTACCCCTGGGCACCCGCCCACGACCGCACCCCGGTCGTGCAGGCCCCGGTCGGCCTCACCTTGGTCACCTACGAGAACCCGCCCGGCATCCACACCGCCAGCGAGCGCGTCCGCGCTTTCACAACCGGCCCGCAGGCCAACTGGTTCAACCACGTCAACGTCACCGCCCACGACCACGGCGGCCACTTCATCCCCTGGGAGAACCCCGACGCCTGGGTGAGCGACCTGCGCCGCACCTTCCACGGCCGCCGCGTCTGAGTCTTCCCCGCCCGCCCATAGAGCGGCAGGCTGCCGCCCCAGGTGCCCTGGCGGACATGCCTCCCGAAGTCTGTGCAGCTCACAGGCTCGCGCGACGGGCGAGTCGGCCTGTAGGCCGGGTTCTGTGCACCCGCTTGCGCGGGCCGGCGGTCATCCATCTCCGGCTGCCGTTGCCGACAGTCTCCTGCGGTCTACCCGCGAGCTCGGGCGGGCCGCCCTCAAGCACTCGCGCGGGCCCCGCTTGCGCGGGACCGTTCTTGACCTTGCTCCGGGTGGGGTTT
>JBOHCO010001357.1:0-1900 GCA_050698895.1 Streptosporangiaceae bacterium | reverse complement strand
GTGGGTGGCTGCAGGGTGGGTGGCTGCGGGGCGAATGGCTCCGGGGCAGGCGGCGACTCGTGACCGGGCGGCCCGGGCGCCAGCGGCTCCGCGGTCAGCGGCGCCGGGGTCAGCGGCGCCGGGGTCAGCGGCTCCGGGGTCAGCGGCTCGGCGGTGCCGCCTGAGGGCCGGAGCGGGTTCCCGCAGCCAACGCAGAACGCCCGGGACGAATCCGACTGGCGGCCGCAGCGCGTGCAGAAGCTCATGCGGCATCCGCCGTCATGACCGCGCCGCGTCGCGCACCTGGGCCGGGCCCGGCGGCGCGGCGTCCAGCACCGGGACGGCCGCCGCCAGGACGCCCGCCGGCCCGGCGAAATGCCGCACGTTCACGGTCGCCGAAGGCCGGCCGGTGACCTCGTCGAAGGCCAGGTGGACGGCGCTCAGCGCGGCCCGGGCCGAGTCCCAGCGAAGCGTCTGGTACATGTCGTTGCCGCGGCCGGTCCGGTCCTGGATCATCCGGCCGATGCGCATGAGCACCACGCGCAGCGGCGTCAGGCGAATCCAGAAGGTCCAGCTGACGTACAGATCGTTCCCGAACGGGAAGCACGTGATCAGGCAGCTGAATGCCCCGCGCTGCCATTCCAGGTACTCGCGGCGCCCCTCTCCCGGCGGGTTCAGCGAGCGCGGGCTCATCCGGTCGGCGGGGGTCTGCTGCCGGGCGAAGATGCCGCCGATCTCATTCAGCACCGAGCCCGCCCGCCAGGCGCTGTCCCTGAGCAGCCGGCTTTGCTGATCCAGCAGGGCCGGCACCGATTGCAGCCAGGCGATCAGCGTGACGGCGACCCACAGCACCACGGCCACGATCCCCCAGAGCGTGAAGGCCGCCCCGAAGCCCAGCCCGACCAGCGCCAGCACGACGCAGATCACGAACGCGACGACATCAGCGAGGACGTAGATCAGGGCGAACAGCGCGAAGTGCCGGACCAGCTGCCAGCCGAACCGCGAGCTGGCCAGCGGATCGAAGCCGGACGTTCCCCCCATCTCGAACGACTGCACCTGCGACACCGCGGTGCCGTCTGATCCCGCGGGAGGTCCGGCGAGAGGTCCCGCGAGCGGGCTGGCCGCGGCGGGCCCATACGGCGAGCCGCCGACGGGCGGGCGCGGGCCGGGTACCGGGTGCACGGACCGGCCGCAGCTCGGGCAGAAGGCGTCGTCGCCCTCTAACGCCTGCCCGCAGTGAACGCAGGTACTGTCCATTTCTCCCCCACGCTGACAGTGATTCGCTGATGGTCATTTATCAGGTCAGCTAATGAGTCATTGTGGCGGCCGATCCGGGAATTTCAAGGGCCACCTTCGCCGGTAAGGTCTCGTATTAGATCAAGAATGACACGCTATGGCGAGGTATTTACCTTTCCGGCGCTTTCGCACCGCCGTGACGGGCCCGGCCACGCCGGCCAGCGAGGCTCGCCGGCCAGCGGGCTTCACCACGCGTTCGCCCGGACCTCACCCGGCGGACGCCGGGGCGGCACGCTCCTGACTTACCGTTCAGCGAATGCCCGAGTGCCATGTGTGGTCACCGGGCTTTCCCGACCGGGAGTTGAGGAGGGGCTCGTGCTCAAGGCTTTGCTCACCCGCCGCCGGCTGGCGGCGGCGGCCGCGGGGATCGCGCTCCTCGTCACGCTCGGCGCCGGGGTGGCCCCGGCGTCGGCGCACAGCGCGCGCGGTGCCGCGGCGGCCCGGCCCGCCGGGCCCGGCCGGGCACGGTCAGCAAGGTGCCCTACAACCACTACTCGCTGCTGCGCAGCATCGAGGACCTGTTCGGGCTGGCCCACCTGGGCGACGCGAAGCAGCCGCAGGTGCATCCGTTCGGGCGACGTCTACACGCGGTTCAAGTAGCAGCCAGCAAACGTCATCGCTGGCC
>JBOHCO010001356.1:0-2039 GCA_050698895.1 Streptosporangiaceae bacterium | reverse complement strand
GACCCGACCCGCGCGACCAGCTCGGCGAAGGCGAACGGCTTGGTCAGGTAGTCGTCCGCGCCCAGGTCCAGGCCGTCCACCCGGTCCCGGATCCCGGCCGCGGCGGTCAGCATCAGCACCCGGGTCTCGCCGCCGGCCGCCACGATCCGCCGGCACACCTCGTCGCCGTGCACGCGGGGCAGGTCCCGGTCGAGTATCACGACGTCGTAGCGGTTGACCAGGACCCGCTCCAGCGCGGCGTCGCCGTCGTAGCAGACGTCCACGGCCATGGACCGCCGCCGCAGGCCCTCGGCGACCGTGTCGGCGATCACCGGCTCGTCCTCGGCCACCAGCACGCGCATCGGCGCCTCCCGTAGTCCTCGCGCGCACCCAGTATCTACCGGCCGCCGTAAGCGGGAGATAAGCGTCGCGCTTACCGGGCCGATAGGGCCCGTTGCCTAGACCTGGGCCCCATGTCCCCCCGACTCCTCCGGCTCACGGCGCTGGCCGCCGTGAACCTGGCCGCCGTCACCATCTTCCTGCTCTCCTACCACCAGCACGGGATCAGCTTCGGCCCAGACCGGATCGACCTGGACGTCTACCGGATCGGCGGGCGGACCTGGCTGCGCGGCGGGAGCCTGTACGGGCGCCTCCCGCCGACCCCGGCCGGGCTCCGGCTCCCGTTCACCTACCCGCCGATCGCCGCGGTGCTGCTGGCGCCGCTGGCCCTGGTGCCGGCGACGGTGGCCGGCACGGTGCTCACGCTGGTGACCATCGCCCTGGCGGCCGCGGTGCTGCGGCTGTTCCTGCTGCGGCTGGCACTGAACCCGGCCGCGACGGGCTGGCTGCTGCCCGCCGCGCTGTTCCTGGAGCCGGTTCGCAGCACGCTGGCGTTCGGCCAGGTCAACGTGAT
This sequence comes from Streptosporangiaceae bacterium, assembly GCA_050698895.1. Classification (GTDB taxonomy): domain Bacteria; phylum Actinomycetota; class Actinomycetes; order Streptosporangiales; family Streptosporangiaceae; genus DASUBV01. The sequence continues at coordinate 1,147 of JBOHCO010001356.1, read as the reverse complement.
CCTCATGGCCCTGGTGGCGTTCGACGGCCTGGCCGTCTCGCCCCCCTGGCCGCGCGGCGTGCTGACCGGGCTGGCCGCGGCGGTGAAGCTGACCCCGGCCCTGTTCGTGCTGCTCTTCCTGCTCCGGCGGGACTACCGGGCGGCCGCGGCCGCGGCGCTGTCCTTCGCCGCCGCGACCGGGCTCGGGTTCGCGCTGGCCGGGCGGGACTCGGCGCGGTACTGGACCAGCGCGGTGTTCCACGTCGGCCGGGTCGGCCCGCCAGACTACGCCGGCAACCAGTCCCTGCAGGGCGTGCTGGCGCGGGCCGGCCTCAGCCCGCACGCCCCGGCCGGGCTGGCCGCCTGGCTGGTCCTGTCCCTGGCTGTCCTGGTGGTCGCCGGCCTGGGCATGCGCCGGGCCCTGGCCGCGGGCGAGCCGGGCCTGGCGCTGAGCCTGAACGCCTTCGCCGCCCTGCTGATCTCGCCCATCTCCTGGTCGCACCACTGGGTGTGGTGCGTCCCGGCCATCCTCACCCTGGCCAGCCTGGCCAGCAGGCACCGCTCCCGGCTGGCCGCGGCGGCCGCTGCCTGCGGGCTGGTGGTCTTCGCCGCGGCCCCGCAGTGGTGGTTCCCGCACGGCGGCGGCCGGGAGCTGCGCTGGGCACCCTGGGAGCAGGCCGCGGGCAGTTCCTACGTGCTGTTCGCCGCGGCGGTGCTCGTCCTGGCCGCCTGCGGTCAGATCCGCCTGTGGCGCCCGAGCGGGACGGCGGCCATACTGGCCAGAGCCAGCGGGGAGGGGATCAGACATGCCCAGGTTCATGGACTACCACGATGACCTGAAGCTGCCTGCCGAGGCCATCGAGCAGATTGCCGCCGGGGCGCGCGACGGCGGGGGGCATGTGTACTGCCTGCTCGACGGCCCCGACGAGGAGGCGATCCGCCAGCACCACGCGGCGCTCGGGGTGCCCTGCGGCGACGTGCACCGGGTCAGCGGCCTGACCTGAGCCGGGCCGGCGCCAGCGGATCGGCGCCGGGCCGTCCTACAGCCGGTCCGCGAGCCAGGCGTGCACCTCGCCGATGCGGTGCTCCATCAGCGTGAGGTGGCCGTCGTTGTCGAGCAGCCGGGCCTGCACGCCGGGAATGCGCGCGGCCAGCCACTGGCCGTGCC
>JBOHCO010001355.1:0-1257 GCA_050698895.1 Streptosporangiaceae bacterium | reverse complement strand
GTGATAGCCGCTGGGCAGCGTGACGATGGTCTCCCCGTTGGTGACGGCGGTCTTGGCCGCGATGGCGAACGCCCAGCTGACCATGACCTCGTTGCCGGTGGGCAGGAACCGGCAGCTCACGTGCCCGGTCCAGCCCGACGGCAGGCCGGTGTTGAACGTGTGCCAGGCGCCCGGAAGCTTGCTGTCGCCGTTCACCGGGCCCTGGAACGCGCCCGACGTTGCCCGCGTTGTTGGACGGCGAGAACGTGGTGTCGCTGCCGATGCCGAGGTTCAGCGCGCCGTAGCAGCCCCAGATCGTGTTGGCCGACGAGCCGAACACGATGGTCTGCGGGGTGTAGGCGAAGTTTCCCTTGATCCGCAGCGTGCCGGCCTGCCCGGCCTGTCGCATCTGGCCCGGCCGGCCTGTCACATCTGGCCCGGCCGGGGTGTCGAGATGGTGTAACCACAGCGAAGCGCAAGGAGAGCCACCCATGAACGCCCGCCTCGACTACCACGGCAGCCCGACCGCGATGAAGTTCGCCAAGTACATCAACTCCGCGGGCGGCGTCGTGACCGCCTCGGCGCTGCCCGCCACCACCCAGGAGCTGGTGAAGATCCGGTCCAGCCAGATCAACGGCTGCGCCGGCTGCCTGGACATGCACACCAAGGACGCCCTGCACGCCGGCGAGACCCAGCAGCGGGTCAACCTGATCGCCGCCTGGCGCGAGGCCACCGTGTTCACCGACGCCGAGCGGGCCGCGCTCGAGCTCACCGAGCAGGGCACCCGCATCGCCGACGGCGCCGGCGGCGTCAGCGACGACGCGTGGGCCAGCGCGGCCAAGCACTACGACGAGGACCAGCTCGCCGCGCTGGTCAGCCTCATCGCGCTCATCAACACCTACAACCGGCTCAACGTGATCCTCCGCCAGCCCGCGGGCGACTACGTGCCCGGTCAGTGGAGCTAGCCCGGCCCCACCCAGCACGCGAGCGCAGGCCATAGTCAAGCAGCTACTTGACTATGGCCTCGTCGTGCGTAATACTCAAGTTCATGCTTAACCAAGTGGCGGATCTGGATCGCGTCTTCCAGGCGCTGTCCGACCCGGGGCGCCGGGTCATGCTCGAGCGGCTCAGCCGGGGACCGGCCTCCGTCAGCGAACTGGGCCGCCCGCTGGCCATGTCGCTCGCCGCCGTCGTCCAGCACGTGCAGGTTCTCGAGGCCAGCGGCCTGGTGCGGTCCCAGAAGCTCGGCCGCACCCGCACCTGCAGCCTCAACTCGTC
>JBOHCO010001354.1:0-1202 GCA_050698895.1 Streptosporangiaceae bacterium | reverse complement strand
CACCTACTTCGTCTCGATCATGCCGCTGGTGCTGCTGCTCCTGCTGGGCTGGTTCTGCGCCCGTCGCAAGGAGGTCCCGACGCCGTCCGAGGCGGCGTTCGGGGGTGGCGGCCACGCTGGTGGCCATCCTGCCGCTGCGCAACGTGCTGATCCCGCCGGCATCACCGACCTGACCCGGCTGGACATCCTGTTCGGGCTGCAGGCCGCGGTCCTGGTCGCGCTGTCGCTCATCCTGGTCGGCATCTGGGGCCCGGTGCTCAAGGCCGCGGGTCACCGGCCGGCCGGGACGGCGGACGGCAGCGCGCTGTCCGATGCCTGAGTAGCCGGTGACCACGCCGCCGGGGTCACGGGCTGGTGATCGCCTGCTTCTTGGTCACGGTGTAGGCGGCGCCGAGCGTGGCCTTGTCGCCGGTGTTGATCACGCCCAGGCAGCCGCTGCTGACGCCGTACAGGCGCAGGTCGCCGCCCTTGGTCAGGGTCTTGAGCACGCCGGTCTTGTTGGTGTAGGTGACGGTGATCTTGCCGTTGTCGGCGGTGGCCTTGGTGCCGTCCACCGTGGCCGAGCAGCCCAGGGCGGACACCGAGAGCTTGATGTGGATGCCGGTCAGGGTGGCGGTGGTGACGCCCCTGGCCTTGTTGTAGGACACCAGGTTGAGCTTCCACGGGAAGTGGCCAGGGGTCACCTTGACCGACGCGCCCTCGGCCTTGCAGCCGGAGATGGTGAACGCCGACACCGAGCCGGCGGCGGCGCCCGAGAGCTTCTTGCCCGACTTGAGCTTGCCCTTCATGGTGGTGGACGAGCACGTCAGGCTGTTACCGGAGGTGGTGTCGGCGATGGTCGCCTTCTTGGCCTTGGCGGTGATGGTGCCGCCGGGCTTGATGGTCCAGGTCTTGGCCGCGGCCAGGGCCGGGGCCGCGCTGAGGCCGACTGCCGTGGCGAGGGCCACGCCGGCGACCAGGATGCTGGCGGGACGTCTGAGAATGGCCATCCGTCAGTTTCTCCTTGGCTCGTGAATCGGTAACGTGCCGTTTAGGCCGATTCGTCGGCTACCGGCGAGAACGCTACCTGCGCAGGCCAGGGCAGGCAAGACCTCGGTACGGACCCCTATTCACGACCGTTGAAAGGCGCACGAGAATGCGGCCGCGGCGGGCGGCGGATGACGCCGGTCCCGGCTCGCGGCCGCATTCTCGCGGTGCGCGCG
>JBOHCO010001353.1:0-2361 GCA_050698895.1 Streptosporangiaceae bacterium | reverse complement strand
GCTGCGGGCGCCGGGCGGTGCCCGCAGCGGGCTGCGGCGAGCGGGGCAGGGACGTGAACATAGTCAAGCTGGTGTTCTACTATGTGCTCTCGGTCTATCTGCTGCTGCTCATCGGGAGGCTGATCCTTAGCTGGATCCAGGCGTATGCGCGTGACTGGCACCCGCGCGGGGTTGTCCTGGTCATCGCGGAGGCTGTGTATTCGGCCACTGATCCGCCACTGAGATTCCTAAGGCGCTACATTCCCACCCTGCGGCTCGGTACTGTGGCTCTTGACCTCAGCTTCATGCTGCTGTTCCTGGTGGTGCTGGTGCTCTGGCAGGTAGTCCAGTTCAGGTGAGTAACAGGTGCAGCATCTGAAGTGATGTAGCGTCCATAGGGGACCATGCTCAAGGAGACGAGATGCCACTGACGCCCGCGGATGTGCGGAACAAGCAGTTCAGCACGACGAGGCTCAGGCCCGGCTATGACGAAGAAGAAGTAGATGCCTTCCTCGATGAGGTTGAGGCTGAGCTGGACCGGTTGATCCAGGACAACGACGAGCTTCGGGCCAAGCTGGCCGAGGTCCTGCGCGGCGGGAAGACCCCGGTCGGCGTGGGCCTCAACGCCCCGCACGTCGAGTCCGGCCCGGACCTGATGGCGGCTGAGCCGCCGCGTCACGAGCCGGAGCGCCGGCCCGAGCCGGTGATGATGAAGCCGGTTGAGGACAACATGGACACGGCTGCCCGTGTCCTGGCCCTGGCGCAGCAGACCGCCGACCAGGCGATCGCCGACGCCCGGCGCGAGGCCGACGAGACGCTCGGCCGCGCCCGCCGCGAGGCCGATGACATCCTGACCAAGGCCCGTCGTCAGTCCGAGCAGATGACCAGCGACGCCCGGGCCCGCGCCGAGAGCCTCGAGCGCGACGCGCAGGAGCGGCACCGCCAGGCGATGGGCTCCCTCGTGCAGTCCCGCGAGGAGCTGGAGCGCCGGGTCGACGACCTGCGGGCGTTCGAGCGCGAGTACCGCAGCAGGCTGAAGGCCTACCTGGAAGGCCAGCTTCGGGACCTGGAGGCGGGCGCCGCGGACAGCGGTGTCTTCCCGGCGATCTCGAGTGGCCAGCAGCAGAGCGTGCCGAGTGCCGTGAGCCGCATGGGCGGACAGCCGTCGGTGTCTGGTTCCTACGCCGGCGTGCCCGAGCCCGCGGCCCACAACGGCTCCGGCTTCCACCCGACCGACACCGGCCAGCACGACCGCAGGTAGTAGCTCGCCAGGGCCGCCGCAGGGGTGTGGGCGGGTCGGGGAAGGTGGGCGTCGCTAGCCTCGATAGTGGAGCCTGTCAGTGATCCGGTTCAGTGCCATCCTGGCGGTCGTCGTCACGGCGGTTGGCCTGCTGGTCGCGGGAGCGGTATCCGGCAGCCTGCTGGTGGTGTACCTGGCCATCGGCGTCGCGGCGCTGGCCCTGCTCATGCTGATCGGCGGCGTGCTGATCTGGCGAGACGAGATCTTCGGTGAGCAGGCGGTCGGCGGCCAGGCCAGAGCGGCGGTCGGCCAGCCTGCGGCGGTACGGCCAGCGGTGCAGGAAGATGACGAACAGCCCGCGGACGCCGAGCCCGAGGTAGCACAGCCCGAGGTAGCACAGCCAGCGGCGGCCGAGGTGCCCAAGACTGGCCTGGCCGCCCAGGCGGCTGCGGCGTCGCAGCCGGCCGGGCGTCAGCAGGCCGCAGGTCACGGAGCACGCGGCCGGGTCCCGGTCCCCGACCCGGCCGATGCCCGCTCCGACCGCCCGGCCGAGGATGCCAGCCCGGCCAGTCCCGCCAGCCCGGCTCGCAAGGAGGCGGCGGCCTGGCAGAGGCCGGGATCGGGGGAGGCCGACGCGGGAGCGGGGGACAAGGACAGCCCCGGCCGCCTGAGCCGCCCGGCGGCGCGGGCCGGATCGGCCGGACTGTTCTCCCGGCCGGGCCAGCCCGGCCCGACCACCCCGGATCGTGCGGAACGCCAGCGCGGCGAGCGCGAGCCGGCCAGGGCGGAGCCGGCCAGGGCGGAGTCAGCTAAGGCAGAGTCGGCCAAGGCGAAGCCGCCGAAGACCCAGCCCGTCAAGGCCGAGCCCGCCAAGGCGGAGCCAGTCAAGTCGGAGCCAGTCAAGGCGGAGTCGGCCAGGGCAGACTCGCCCCAGGCCAAGACGATCAAGTCGGAGACGGCCAAGGCGACTGGCCAGCCCGGATCGCTGGACCCGCCGACGACCTCGGCCACGTCGGACACGTCGGCCACGTCGGACACGTCGGACACAAGCCAGGTCAGCCGCCCGGCGGCGGCCAGCGCGCCGGCGGCCGCCCAGCCGAAGTCCAAGGCCGGCCAGCCGCCCGCCCAGGCGCGGGAAACCC
>JBOHCO010001352.1:0-1828 GCA_050698895.1 Streptosporangiaceae bacterium | reverse complement strand
CTCCTGGGCGGTGCCGGCCCGGGCGGGCATGTCGGTGACGCCGGGCCGGTGGCTGGGGCCGGCGCCGGCGGCCGGGAGCGTGATGCGGCCGGCGCGCTGGTGGCCGAGCCGGGCGAGATGGTCGAGGACCAGGCGGGCACCGTGGGCGTGGTCGACGGCGGCGGCCGGGACGCGGGCCGGTGCCTGGGGGCAGTCGGCCACTACGACGGGCGGGCCGGGCGGCCAGTCTTCGGGCGGCGCGCTGGCGTAGACCGTACTGGCGAACACCGTGCCGGGGATGATCAGCCCGTCGACGTGCCGGGCCAGGAGCCGGGCCACGGCGGCGTCGCGGTCACCGCCGCCGGCGCCGGCCAGCAGCGCGGCGTAGCCGGCCGCCGCGAGCCCGTCCTCGACGCCGCGCAGCAGGGGCAGCACGGACGGGTCCTCGGGGCCGGGCAGGAGCACCCCGACGGTGAACGAGCGCTGGGTGCGCAGGGCGCGGGCCAGCAGGTCGGGCTCGTAGCCCAGGTCAGCGGCGGCCTGGAGCACCCGCCGCACGGTGGCCGGGCCGAGTACGCGCTGCTTGTCAGGGCTGAGCGCGCGCGAGGCGGTGCCCGGGTGCACCCCGGCCGCGGCCGCGACATCGGCCAGCTTGACGCGCATGGGCCTGGCTCCTCTCACGGGGTGACTTGCTAGTGACTGGCTGGGCGACTCACTGGGTGACGAGCTTGCGGCGCATGGCCGCGGTGCCGATGATCAGCGCGGCGGCGGCGGACGCGCCCAGCACGGCGCAGTCCAGCCGGAACCCGAAGCTGCTGGCGTAGAACACGGCCTGCTGGAGCGAGCGGATCCCGTAGGTCAGCGGGTCCCACACCGCGATCCGCTGCAGCCACACCGGCTCGAAGAAGATGCAGCCCAGCCCGCCGGCCAGGGCGAACAGCTCGACGGCCACGATGGTGGCGGCCACCGACACCGGCTGCCGGCGCTGGTACCAGGTGCCGATGGCGATGCCCAGGCCGGCGGCGAACGCCGAGCTCAGCGCGATCGCGGCCAGCGCCTCGGGCCAGAACTGCGGGTCCGGGCGGGCCCAGCCGAGCGCGGCGCCGGCCACCAGCACCGCCGTGGCCAGCAAGAACGTGGAGACGAACGCGGCCAGCGCCTTGCCCAGGATGATCCGCACCCGGCTGACTGGCGCCAGCAGCATCTCGGTCATGGTGCGCTGCGCGTACTCGTTGGCCACGCTCATCCCGGCGGCCAGGATGCCGGTCACGGTGATGATCAGCTCGATCACCGGCAGGATGCTGTACTGGTAAAGCTGCACGTCCCGGGGCCGCAGGTTCTGCTGGCGGACCGTGATCCGCAGCGGGCTGGCCGCGCCGAGCCCGTTGTAGTAGGCGTAGGTGCCGTCCGGGATGGCCCGGTCGATGTCGCCGCTGAGGTCGGCGTTGTAGTCCGCGGCCTGGATGCTGACCGGCGCCGTCTGCCGCTCGCGGTCCAGGCGGGACAGGTCGGCCGGGATGGTGATGACCGCCGCCACGTGCAGGCTGTCGTAGAGCTGGCGGGCATGGGCCAGGCTGGTCACGGTGACCTGGAGCACGTGCGCGTCGATGATGGACCGGGTCAGGTGCGCGCCGACCGGGCCGCGGTCCAGGTTGACCACGGCCACCGGCTCGTTGGTCGTCGCCTGGGCGCCCAGGAACACCACCAGCGTGTAGCTGACCGGCACCAGCAGGCTGGCGATGATCTGCAGCGGGTTGAGCAGCCACAGCCGCAGGTCCTTGCCGGCGATGCTGCGGCAGCCCAGGCCCAGCGCGCGCCGGGGCCGGCGCCGGGCCAGCCGGGCCGCGCG
>JBOHCO010001351.1:0-2016 GCA_050698895.1 Streptosporangiaceae bacterium | reverse complement strand
GGCCGTCTCGGCGACCTGCTCGGACGTCGCCGCCTGCTGCTCATCGGCCTGACCGTCTTCGCGGTGTCCTCGCTGACCGCCGGCCTGGCCGGCAACTCGGGGCTCCTGATCGCCGCGCGGCTCGTTCAGGGCACGGGCGCCGCGCTCATGGCGCCGGCGGCGCTTTCGCAGCTCACGACCAGCTTCCGCGAAGGCAAGGACCGCAATACGGCCCTCGGGGTCTGGGGCGCCATCAGCGGGATGGCGGCGGCCGCGGGGGTCTTCCTCGGCGGGGTGATCTCGCAGGGGCCGGGCTGGCGGTGGGTCTTCTTCGTCAACCCGCCGATCTGCGCCGTGGTGGCCGCGGGCGCGCTTGTCCTGCTGGCCAGGGACTCTGGCTCCGGAGCCCGGGGCCGGGCCTTCGACTCGCAGGGCGCAGCCCTGGTGACGGGAGGGGTGCTGCTGCTGGTGTACAGCCTGGTGCGGGCGCCCGTCATCGGCTGGGGATCGGTTCAGACGATCGCGACCCTGGCTGGATCCGCGGTTCTGCTGGCCGGGTTCGCGCTCAATGAGCTCCGGAGCCGAAACCCGCTGCTTCCCCTGGCCATCCTCCGGGTGAAAGGGCTGGTGGCGGCCGATCTGACCCAGCTGATCGCCTTCTCCGGCTTCTTCTCGATGTTCTTCTACGCCACGCTGTACATGCAGGAGATCCTGCACTACTCGCCGCTGCGGGCAGGAGCGGCCTATCTCCCGATCACCGCCGGGTTCGCGGTGGCCGGCGCGACGGCCTCCCAACTGGTCACGCGCATCGGCACCCGTCCGGTGGTGGTCGCCGGCTGCCTGATCGCCGCCGCCGGGATCTACTGGGTGTCGAGGGTGCCGCTGCATGGCTCGTACGTGAGCGACCTGCTGCCCGGGTTCATCGTGATGTCGCTCGGGGCAGGGTCGGTATTCGTCTCGGTCACGGCCGCGGCCAACGCCGGCGTGCCAGCCGACAAGGCGGGCCTGGCGGCCGGCTTGCTGAACTCGTCGCAGCAGGTCGGCAGCGCACTCGGCCTGGCTGTCCTGTCCGCCGTCGCGATCACTCGCACCAGCCACCTGATCGCGGCTCGCGCGCCGAATCTGGTCGCCGCGGACGCCGGCTACCACCAGGCCCTGCTGGTCGGCAGCATCCTGATGGCCGCCGCAGCCGGGCTCGCCACCCGGATCGGCAACACGCGGCAGGCGGCCCCGCTGGTCATGGTCAACGCCGAGTAGCCGCCAGGCTGTTACGCTAAAAAGTGAGATGACTGACTCAACATCGGAAGCCCCGGCCGCCGTCGCCCGGCGGCCGGGGAAACGCGAGCGGCTGATCGGCGCCGCCACGCAGCTCCTGCATCAGCAGGGCACTGAGCGGACCACGCTCGCGGAGATCGCGCAGGCGGCGGACGTGCCGCCCGGCAACGTCTACTACTACTTCAAGACCAAGGACGATGTCATAGCCGCGGTCATAGAGGCCCACGCTCAGCAGGTCAGGACGACCCTCGCGGCCATCGACGCGCGCGAGCGAGAGCCGAGGAGCCGGCTGAAGAGCATGATGGCCGAGTTCGCGGGCCGGAGCGAGACCATCGCCCGGTACGGCTGCCCACTCGGCAGCCTGTGCTCCGAACTGGACAAGCGCGCCGAGGGCTCGGGCCTGCCGGCGGCTGAGCTGATGCGCCTGCCGGTTGAGTGGGCGGAGGCGCAGTTCCGCTCGCTGGGCCGGTCCGACGCGCGCGAGCTTGCTCTCGACCTGATAGCCAGCTACGAAGGCAGCGCGCTGCTGGCCAACACGATGCGTGACCCCAGCCTGCTGGACAACGCCGCACGCCGCCTGAGCCAGTGGATCGACACCCTGTGACTCCTGTGACTCCTGTGACTCCTGTGACCGGGCACCGGCGCTAGGTCGGGTCCTCGCCCCGGCTGAGGGACTCCCACATGGCGGCCGAGTAGTTCCGGCCGGGACGGGCGGGGCCGACGGGGCCGGCGGGGCCGGCGGGGCCCGCGGCGGGCCGGGCC
>JBOHCO010001350.1:0-3514 GCA_050698895.1 Streptosporangiaceae bacterium | reverse complement strand
CGGCCGCGATAGGGTCGGCCGGGTGATTGGTGTCCTGGGCGCCGGGAAGATGGGCGAGGCGCTGACTTCCGGCCTGCTGCGGGCGGGTGTCTCTCCGGATATGGTCATCGCGGCGGTCCGGCGCGAGGACCGCGCGGCCGCGCTGCGGGACGCCTACGGGATCGAGGTGCTGTCCGCGGCCGAGGTGGCCGCGCGGGCGCAGACGCTGGTCATCACCGTGAAGCCGCAGGACATGGCCACGCTGCTGGAGCAGATCGCGCCCCGGGTGTCGGCGGACAAGCTGCTGATCTCGGTGGCGGCGGGCATCCCCACGGCGTTCATCGAGCGGCGACTGGCCGGCGACGTCCCGGTGGTCCGGGTCATGTCGAACACGCCCGTGCTCGTCGACGAGGCCATGAGCGTGATCTCGCCCGGCCGCCACGCCAGGGAAGAGCACCTGCGCCGGGCCGAGGAACTGCTTCAGCCGGTGGGCAAGGTCATCCGGATCCCCGAGTCCCAGCAGGACGCCGCGACCGCGCTGTCGGGCAGTGGCCCGGCCTACGTGTACTTCCTGGTCGAGGCGATGGTCGACGCGGGCATCCTGCTCGGCATGCCGCGGGCCACGGCGCTGGAGATGGTCAAGCAGGCCGTGTTCGGGGCCGCGACCATGCTGCGCGATTCCGGCGAGCACCCGGTGATCCTGCGCGAGGCGGTGACCTCGCCCGGCGGGACGACCATCAACGCCATCAGGGAACTTGAGCGGCACGGCGTGCGCGCGGCGTTCCTGGCCGCCATTGAGGCGGCCAGGGACCGCGGCCGGGAACTCGGCGATGGCTAGCGGAAGCGCTTTCCGGGCCGGCTTTGCGCGGTCGGCTCGCCGGTTACGGCATTCTGGCCGTCGCGCCACAGTTTGCTTATGGAGTGGCACGCCAATCGGTGTCTGCCGAATTGAGCATGCTCGTGAGGGTTGCCCTTTTCAAAACAGGACTTACGCTGGAGGCGGGCGTGACTGGTGCGCTGAAACCTCGCTAGGCGCGCCTATCGGCCAGGAGAGGGCAATCGATGGCAGCAGAAGTGACTCCGCTCAGTGACGTCAGGTTCCTGACCGTGGCCGAAGTGGCCACGATCATGCGCGTGTCCAAGATGACTGTTTACCGTCTCGTTCATTCTGGTGAGCTGGAGGCCATCCGGGTGGGCCGCTCATTCCGCGTGCCGGAGCAGGCCGTGAACCAGTATCTGAGGGATGCCTTCGTCGGTACGGAGTGACCGCCTTGCTGCTCGGGGGAGCCGAACGGGGGTTTTCCTGCGGGCTGACCGGGGGTTGTTGAGCACCGCGATGCGGTGCGCGCCCTGGCGCGGCGGTACTCTGTGGCGTTGGCGTGTGCCCTGAGGCCCGGCACGACGGGCGCGGGAGCAGGCATGCCCGTCAGCCAGGAAACCGAGCGAGGGTGATCTAGTGGGCTCTGTCATCAAGAAGCGTCGCAAGCGCATGGCCAAGAAGAAGCACCGCAAGCTGCTGCGCAAGACGCGAGTTCAGCGCAGGAACAAGAAGTAGCACTACCGCCTATACGCGGCGATACACGCCGATACCCGCAGAGCCTGCGGAGGGCCGTGAGCGACAGGGCCGTCAGCGACGGGGCCATGAGCGACGGGGCCGGGAGCAACAGCGGACCGCCCGGTCCCGGGTCCTGGCGGCGCCGGCTGGCGGACCTGGCCGACTTCGCGCGGCAGCGGCTCGCGGGCGACTTCGAGGTCGACGAGTTCGGCTTTGACCCGGCGCTCAACGCGGCCGTCTTCATGCCCGCGGCCCTGTCCCTGTACCGCAACTGGTTCCGGGTCCGGATGCGCGGCCTGGAGAACCTGCCCGGCCACGGGGCGGCCCTGGTGGTCGCCAACCACTCGGGCGTGCTGCCGCTGGATGCGATCATGCTCCAGGCGGGCGTGTTCGCCGACCACCCCGCGCACCGCAACCTGCGGCTGCTCGGCGCCGACCTGGTCTATGAGGTGCCCGGGCTGGCCAGCCTGGCCCGCCGCAGCGGTCACACTAGGGCCGCCCCGGCGTGCGCGGACCGGCTGCTGGCGGCCGGCGAACTGGTCGGCGTGTTCCCCGAGGGCTTCAAGGGCATCGGCAAGCCGTTCCATGAGCGGTACCAGCTGCAGCGGTTCGGCCGGGGCGGCTTCGCCCGCACCGCGATCGGCGCGCAGGTGCCGATGGTGCCCTGCGCGATCGTCGGCGCGGAGGAGATCTACCCGATGATCGGCAACGCGAGCCGGGCCGCCCGGCTGCTGCGGCTGCCCTACTTCCCGATCACCCCGCTGTTCCCCTGGCTGGGACCGATCGGGGCCGTGCCGCTGCCGTCCAACTGGATCATTGAGTTCTGCCCGCCGGTGCCGGCGTCCGGCTACCCGGCCGCCGATGCGGATGACGAGGCCGCGGTCAGCACGCTGGCCGACCAGGTCCGGGACACGATTCAAGACAAGATAGATGAACTAGTGGCTGAGCGGGGGCCGGCGTTCGGCTGATCCCGGTGTCGCGCGGCAGGCGCTGCGCGGGGGTCGGGCCCGGCCCGCGACGGCTGGGCTCGCGGTGGCCAGGCCGGCGGTGTCGGCCCGGCGGTGTTAGCCGGGACAGGTGCTGGCAAGGACGGCACTGGCCTGGGCGATGCTGGCCTGGACCGTGCTAGCCCGAGCGGCGCTTGCGCAGGGCCAGTCCCGCGGCCAGGCCGCCCGCCAGCGCGCCCATGCCCGCCGCCACCGGCAGCGCGACCAGCGTGGCCCGGCGCCCGGAGCGGAAGTCGTGCATCGGCCAGCCCCGCTCCCTGGCCGCGGCCCGCAGCTCGGGGTCCGGGTTCACCGCGCTCGGGTGGCCGACCAGGCTCAGCATCGGCAGGTCGTTGGCCGAGTCGCTGTAGGCGCTGGACCGGGCCAGGTCCAGGCCCTCCCGCTCGGCCAGGGCCTGGATGGCCGCCGCCTTGGCCTCGCCGTGCAGCAGGCCGCCGACCAGGCGCCCGGTGTAGACCCCGTCCACCGACTCGGCCACCGTGCCCAGCGCCCCTGTCAGGCCCAGCCGGCGGGCCAGGATGTTGGCCAGCTCCACCGGCGTCGCGGTGACCAGCCAGACCCGCTGACCCGCGTCCAGGTGCTGCTGGACGAGCTGCCGGGCCCCGGCCCAGATCCGGTCGGCCATCGTGTCGTCGTAGATCTCCTCGCCCAGCCGGACGATGTCCTCCACCCGGTGACCGGTCACGAAGGCCAGCGCGGCCTGGCGGGCCGCGTCGATGTGGTCGGAATTCTCCGCGCCGCGCAGCCGGAACGCGAGCTGGCCCCAGACCATGGCCGCCATGTCGCGCGGCCCGAACATCTTGCGCGCCGCCAGACCGCGGGCGAAGTGGTAGATGGAGGCGCCCCGCATGAGGGTGTTGTCCACGTCGAAGAACGCTCCGGCGGCCACGTCGGGCACCGGCGGCGGGGTGGCGACGTCGGCCGCGGCCGCCGAGGCCGCTCCGGCCCTGGCGGCCCAGTTCCGGCCCGGGAC
>JBOHCO010001349.1:0-1603 GCA_050698895.1 Streptosporangiaceae bacterium | reverse complement strand
GCACCCGTGATCCGGGCGTGGGCGGCTTGGACCGCCGACCGCGCCAACCTGCCGAAACGCCTGCGCCGTCGTCTCATGTCGGAACTGGACGGCGAACTGCGCGAGTTTCCCGCGGTGCTCGCCGCCGCGAGCCAGAAGCCGCATAACCGGTACTTTCAGGACCTGCCCGACGACGTTATCTCCGACGACAGCCGATGCCAGCAGGCATTGCAACGGCGGCACCTCGCCGTCCCGCTTTACCACGACCGGGCGGAGGGCACCGGAACCCTGGACGCGTCCGAACCGTCGGGACGCGCCAAGATCACCGGACTGTGGCTGGCCGGACGCGGAATCCCACCAGACGAGCGGGCGTCCTATCGGGCTGTGGTCGAGGAACTGTGGGCAGGCGAGCCGCCGCAAGTGACGGAGCAGGCGCTCCGCATGGCGGCCGACGGGCTGAGCCGCGACACGATCCTGGACAAGCTCGTCCAGGACCGCTAGCTGCGCCCCGCAAGGCGCTGTCCGCCAATCTCGTCATCGGGTTCCGTCGAAGGCGTCGATCTCGAGCGCGGCGAGCACGTGATCGGATTGGGTCATGTCAGCACCTCTCGGAGGGAACGGGCGAACGCGCCGGGCGTCGCCGGGTCGCGCACGGCGATCCGCAGCCAGTCCGGGCCAAGCCAGGGGAAGGTGTCGCCCCGCCGGACGGCGAAGCCCCTGCGGCGCGCGAATCGCGCGAGCTCCCGCTCCCAGTTGGCCAGCAGCGACGCCGGGCAGACCACGAGCGTCGGGCCCGCTGCGCGGTCCAGGCGCCCGCGGTGCAGGTGGAAGGCGATGACCGTCAGCGTCTTGCCGAGCCCCATGTCGTCGGCGAGCAGCGCGCCGAAGCCGAGCTCGGTCGTCCGCGCGAGCCAGCTCAGGGCCCGGTGCTGGTAGCCGCGCAAGGTCGCGCGCAGCCCACCGGGAACATCGACCGGATCGCCGGCATCGCCGGCGGCGGCACGCAGCGCGGTGACAAGGCCGGCGAGCCGTCCGGCGCCGGCGCAGGCGATGTCCTGCCCGTGGACGGTGACCTGCCCGGTCAGGGCGGCGCTGAGCGCCTGGGCGCCGGTGAGCTCGCCCAGCTGGCGCTCGCGTGCGCGCCGCGCGGTGCCGGTGTCGATCAGCACCCACCGGCCGCGCAGCCGCGCCACGCCGTCCGCGGCGGCGACCGCCTCCGCCTCGGCCGCAGAAAGCGGCTCGCCGTCCAGGGCCAGCTGCCAGGTCAGGTCGGTGATACCGCCGAGCGAGAAAACGCTGCCGGTGACTCGCGGCCGCGCGATCGTGCTCACGTCGAGGCCCCGCACCAGGCCGGCCGGCCATTCGACCGTGACGCCGTGGCTCGCGAGCCGTTCGCCGGCCGGGCCGAGCAGCTCGGCGGCGTCCGCCCCAACGAGCGTGCCGTCACGGCGGATCCGGTCGAGTGGCGGCCAGTCGCGGGCTGCGCGGCGCAGCGCGCGGTGTTCCGGGTGACCGAGGCGGGGCGCGTGCAGCTCGGCGGTCAGCGGCGACCCGGCGGCCGCGGGGGGCCGGACTCGCAGGGACATGGGCGCGGCCGGCGTCGGGTCGGCGGCCTCGGCGCAGC
>JBOHCO010001348.1:0-2893 GCA_050698895.1 Streptosporangiaceae bacterium | reverse complement strand
CGGCCGTCCCGGCCGCGCTGGCCCGGCGGCGCAAGCACCGTGACTGGCTCGCGGGCTGGCTGTTCCTGGCGCCCGCGGTGATCTTCCTGGCCGCGCTGATCGTCTACCCGCTGATCCGGGCGCTGGGCTACTCGTTCGACAACTGGGACGGGATCGGCGTCGCGCAGTGGGTCGGGCTGCACAACTACGTGCAGATCTTCGCCGACCCGATCGAGCGGGGATCCCTGGTCAACCTGGGCATCCTGCTGATCTTCTACTCGCTGATCCCGACGGCGGTGGCCCTGGTCCTGGTGAACCTGATGCGCCGCAGCAAGGTCCGCGGCGCCGGGTTCTTCCGGGTGGTGTTCTTCCTGCCCCAGGCCATCGTCACGGTGGTCGTGGCCATCGTGTGGACCTGGCTGGCGGCGCCCTCGGGAGCGGGCACGATCAACGAGCTCCTGCACCTGGTCGGCCTGGGCAGCGGCACCGGGACGCCGTGGCTGGGCAGCTTCAGCACGGCGCTGCCGGCGGTCGGCTTCATCGCGGCCTGGCTGGACTTCGGGCTGTGCTTCGTGCTGCTGATCCCGGGCATCCAGCGGATCCCGGCCGAGCTGTACGACGCGGCGCGGGTGGACGGCGCGGGGCTGCTGACCGAGTTCTTCCGCATCACCGTGCCCATGCTGCGCCGCGACATCGGCGCGGCGATCACGATCACGGCGGTGGCGGCGCTGCAGAGCTTCACGCTCATCTACCAGGCCACCAACGGCGGCCCTGGCTACGCCACCATGGTGCCCGGCCTGCTGGTCTACCGGGATGCCTTCCAGCTCGGCGCGGTCGGCTCGGCCAGCGCGCTGGGCATCGCGATGTCGCTGCTGATCTTCGGCCTGACGTTCGGCATCCGGGCGCTGATCGAGAGGAAGGCGACATGAGGGCCGGACGACCTCTTGTTAATGGGAAGGGTCTTCATGCTGTCGCGTACTGAGCGGCTCGTCTGCCTGGCCATCCTGCTGCTGGCCGCGATCGTCACGCTGTACCCCCTGGTGACGCTGGTCACCACGGCGCTGGCCCCGAGCGGGGCGTCGGGCGGGATCAGCTTCAGCCCGCACCTGTCGCTGTCGGCGTTCGCGTACGCGTGGCGGTCGGGCGACTTCTCGCGTTACATGACCAACACGGTCATCGTCACGGTCTCGGTGGTGGCCATCTCCGCGGTCATCGCGGTCCCGGCGGGCTACGCGATCGCGCTGGTCAGGCCGCCGGGGGCGCGCTGGGTGCTGTACACGGCGGTGTTCGGGTTCATGCTGCCGGTCGAGGCGCTGATCGTGCCGTGGTACTACCAGTTCCAGTCGGCGGGGCTGGTCAACAGCTACTGGGCGATGATCCTGCCCCAGGCGGCGCAGTCCATCGCGTTCGGCACGTTCTGGATGTACGTGGCGTTCCGGTCGATCCCGAAGTCGCTGTCGGAGAGCGCGACGATCGACGGGGCGAGCCGGCTGTCACTGCTGTGGCGCATACTGGTGCCGAACGTGGGGCCGGCGGTCAAGACGATGGCGGCGCTGGTGTTCCTGTGGACGTGGAACGCGTTCCTGCTGCCGCTGGTGATGGTCTCCAACTCGTCGCTGTACACGGTGACGGTGGGGCTGTCGACGTTCCAGGGCGCGCACTTCAACAACTACTCGGCGCTGGCCGCCGGCAGCTGCCTGGCCGCGCTGCCCGTGGTAATCGTGTACCTGTTCGCGCAGCGCAGCTTCATCGCGGGGCTGTTCTCCGGGTCCGTCGTGGAATGAGCGCGGCGCGGACCGGACCGGACCGGGACTGATGACAGCCGGCCTGACGAGCCTGGATGATGTCCAGGACATGACGGGGCCTGCCAGGGCGGCGGGAGCACGGGAGGCGGGATCACGGTGACAGCGGGCCACGGCGGCAAGGGCCTGACGGCCGCGCGGCGGGTGCCCATGTACGAGCAGGCGGCCGCGCAGCTGGAGGCGGAGATCCGCAGCGGCGCGCTCGGCGCGGACGAGCGGCTGATGTCGGAGCGGGCGCTGGCCGAGCGGCTGAACGTCAGCCGGATCACCATCCGGCGGGCGCTGGCCCACCTGGCCGAGAAGGACCTGGTCCGGTCGTCGGTGCGGACCGGCTGGTTCGCGGGCCCGGTCAGCGAGGGCAGCGACGTGCTGCTGAGCTTCTCCGACATGGGGCGCAAGCGCGGCTTCAAGGTGACCTCGGAGGTGCTGCACTGCCGGGCCCGCGAGGCGACGCTGGCCGAGGCGGAGGAGCTGGGCGTGGCGCCGGGCAGCCGGGTCTGCGACCTGGCCCGGATCCGCGGGTTCGACGGCGTGCCGATCGCCGAGACCCAGGCGATCGTGCCCGACTACCTGGCGCCGGGGCTGGCTGGCCACGACTTCGCGGCCCAGTCGCTCTACGACGTGCTCCGCGCGGAGTACCGGGTCATGCCGGCCCGGGGCCGGTTCGCGATCCAGGCCGCGGCCTGCGAGCCCGCGCCGGCCCGGCACCTGGACCTGCGGCCGGGCGATCCGGTGCTGATCTTCCAGCAGACGGGCTACGACCAGCTCGGCCGGGCCTTCGAGCTGGCCCGCACGGTCTACCGGGCCGACCGCTACCTGTTCCGCGGCACGCTGGTCGCGGTCAGCGAGGACGACCCGGTGGTCGAGCCCTCGGGCTGATCTTCGCTGCCCGCCGCCGGGCCTGCCAGGCGCGCGCCGGTCTCGGTCTGCCGGTAGAGGACCACCCGGCCCGCTCGCGCCCGGCTGACCAGGCCCGCGGCGGCCAGCACGCGCAGGTGCTGAGAGACGGCGCTGGGCGTGACGCCGAGCCGGCAGGCCAGCTCGGTGGTCGAGGCGGGCTGGTCCAGCAGCGCCAGCAGCCGGGCCCGCGGCGGCCCGAGCAGGGCCCGCGT
>JBOHCO010001347.1:0-1557 GCA_050698895.1 Streptosporangiaceae bacterium | reverse complement strand
CCAGGATGGTGCCCAGCCCGGCCAGCACCAGGCCCATGATCCACATGTCGCCGCCCAGGCCCGGCGAGTACTGCGCGCTGGTCAGCGGCGAGTACGCATACCAGCCGAACCCCGGCGCCCCGCCCGGCGTCAGGAAGCTGCCCAGCAGGATCAGCCCGCCGAACAGGAAGAAGTAATACGACAGCAGGTTCAGCCGCGGGAACGCCACGTCCGGCGCGCCGATCTGCAGCGGCATGATCTCGTTCGCGAAGCCGACGAACAGCGGCGTGGCGAACAGCAGCAGCATGATCGTGCCGTGCATGGTGAACAGCTCGTTGTACACCTGGTCCGACACGAGGTGGTTGTTCGGGCCCATCAGCTGCGCCCGCATGACCATGGCCATGATCCCGCCGACCAGGAAGAACCCGAACGACGTGATCAGGTACAGGTGGCCGATGATCTTGTGGTCGGTGGACGACAGCCAGTCCGCCAGCAGCGACCCCTTGCGGTAGCCGGGCGCCTGGGGAGCGGCGATAGTTGGCTGGTCAATCGTGGTCACGAGGCACCCCCGGCTGCGTTCTGCTGCACCTGCTGCGCGTGGATCCACGCGTTGAACTGGGCCTGCGGCACGATCTTGACGCGGAACAGCATCCGGCTGTGGTACAGCCCGCACAGCTCCGAGCAGCGCCCGATCGAGGAGCCCGTCTTGGTCGTGTACACCTGGAAGTGGTTGGGGTGGCCGGGCACGACGTCGCGCTTGAACTCGAACGGGACGACCCAGAACGAGTGGATGACGTCGGCCGAGGTGAGGTTGAACCGCACGGTCTCGTGCACCGGGATCTCCAGCAGCGGCAGCCTGCTCTCGTTACCGGGGATGTTGCCGTTCCACTGCGGGCCGAGCTCGCAGACGTCGGCGTTGCCGCACAGGGCACTGGAGCCGCTGACCGCGAACTGCGGGTACTGGAAGGCCCAGCTCCACTGGAAGCCGGTCACGTTCACGACCACGTTCGGGTGCGCCGACAGCGAGTCGATCTGGTTCTCGTCGCGGGCGGTGAAGAAGAACAGGACGCCGATCATGACGAACGGCACGATCGTGTACATGATCTCGATGGGCAGGTTGTACCTGACCTGGTGGGGCACCCGGTCCGCGCGCTTGCGGTAGAAGATGATCGCCCAGACGATCAGGCCCCAGACCAGGGCGCCGACGGCGAAGGCGGCAATCCACGAGCCCTGCCACAGGTCGACGACGGTCTGGCCCTGCCTGGTCTGCGGCGGCACCAGGCCCAGCCTGGTGAACGTCGTCGACTTGCAGCCGGCGGTCATGGTGACCAGGCCAACGGCGAGGGCTGTGCGGGGCAGCCAGCGCCGAAGCTGGCGTCCTGACACCCTGAGACGCGGGTGACTGCGGATGAGACTCACAGATTGCCTTCCCAGCGGATGACTTCCCGGCTCTTTCCAGGCCGGGAACGCTCGTCCTACAGCCTGTCGTGGAAAACAGTACAACGGACCGGGCTCGCATCCTGCGGTACCCCCGGTACTCGGGCCCGTTGATGTCGGACGGACGGCCGGCCTTCACGG
>JBOHCO010001346.1:0-4851 GCA_050698895.1 Streptosporangiaceae bacterium | reverse complement strand
GAGGAGCAGGCCCAGCAGGTGGACATGGTCAAGCGGTCCGAGGCCGGGATGATCACCAACCCGGTGACCTGCCGCCCGGACGCGACGCTGGCCGACGTCGAGGAGCTGTGCGCCCGGTTCCGGATCTCGGGCGTGCCGGTGATCGACGAGGACCGGGTCCTGCTGGGGATCGTGACAAACCGGGACATCCGCTTCGAGTCTGACCACCATCGCCGGGTCACCGAGGTCATGACCCCGATGCCGCTGGTCACCGCGTCGCCGGGGGTGCAGCGCGAGGAGGCGCTGCGGCTACTGGGCCAGAACAAGGTCGAGAAGCTGCCGCTGGTCGACGCCGGGGGCCGGCTGTGCGGGCTGATCACTGTCAAGGACTTCGCCAAGAGCGAGAAGTTCCCCAGCGCGTCCAAGGACGACGACGGGCGGCTGATCGTCGGCGCGGCCGTGGGGGTGGGCGAGGACGCCAAGCAGCGGGCCCAGGCGCTCAGCGACGCGGGCGCCGACTTCCTGATCGTGGACACCGCGCACGGCCACGCCCAGGGCGTGCTGGACATGATCGTCCAGCTCAAGGCCAACGTGCGGGTGGAGGTGATCGGCGGCAACGTGGCCACCAGGCCCGGCGCCCAGGCGCTGATCGACGTCGGCGCGGACGCGGTCAAGGTGGGCGTCGGACCGGGCTCGATCTGCACCACCCGGGTGGTGGCCGGGGTCGGCGTGCCCCAGGTCAGCGCGATCTACGAGGCCTCGCTCGCGGCCCGGCCGGCCAGCATCCCGGTCATCGGCGACGGCGGCGTCCAGTACTCCGGTGACATCGCCAAGGCCATCGCGGCCGGGGCGGACACGGTCATGCTGGGCAGCCTGCTGGCCGGCTGCGAGGAGGGCCCCGGCGAGATGGTCTTCATCCACGGCAAGCAGTTCAAGCTGTACCGGGGGATGGGCTCGCTGGGCGCGATGCGCAACGCCGAGCGCGGCCGCTCGTACTCCAAGGACCGGTACTTCCAGGACGACGTGCTGCGCGAGGACAAGCTGGTGCCGCAGGGGGTCGAGGGCCAGGTGCCCTATCGCGGCCAGCTGTCGGCCGTGGCCGACCAGCTCACCGGCGGGCTGCGCGCGGCCATGGGCTTCTGCGGCGCGCGCACCATTGCCGAGCTGCAGGCGGCCCGGTTCATCCAGATCACCGGAGCCGGGCTGGCCGAGAGCCATCCGCACGACATCGAGATGGTGGCCGAGGCCCCGAACTACGGCGGCCGCCGGTGACTCAGGTGGAGATCGGCCGCGGCAAGAGCGGCCGCCGGGCCTACGCCCTGGAGGAGATCGGCATCGTTCCCTCCCGCCGTACCCGGCACCCCGAGGAGGTGTCGATCGCCTGGCAGATCGACGCCTACCGGTTCGAGCTGCCGCTGGTGGTCGCGCCCATGGACAGCGTGGTCTCCCCGGCCACCGCGGTGGCCATCGGCTCGCTCGGCGGGCTGGCCGTGCTGGACCTGGAGGGGCTGTGGACCCGCTACTCCGATCCCGAGCCGCTGCTGGCCGAGGTGGCCGAGCTTGACGACGATGCGGCCACCCGGCGGCTCCAGGAGATCTACGCCGAGCCGATCAAGGAAGACCTGATCGGGGCCCGGATCGAGCAGATCCGCTCGGCCGGGGTGACCACCGCGGCCCGGCTGTCCCCGCAGAAGACGGTCCGCTACTACAAGGCCGTGCTGGACGCCGGGGCCGACATCTTCGTGATCCGCGGCACCACGGTGTCGGCCGAGCACGTCTCCGGCCAGGCCGAGCCGCTGAACCTCAAGCAGTTCATCTACGAGCTGGACATCCCGGTGATCGTCGGCGGCTGCGCCACCTACACCGCCGCGCTGCACCTGATGCGGACCGGGGCGGCCGGCGTGCTGGTTGGCTTCGGCGGCGGCTCCGGCCACACCACCGCCGCGGTGCTGGGCGTCGCCGTGCCGGTGGCCACCGCGGTGGCCGACGTGGCCGCCGCGCGGCGGGACTACCTGGACGAGTCGGGCGGCCGGTACGTGCACGTGATCGCCGACGGCGGCATGACCCGCAGCGGCGACATCGCCAAGGCGCTGGCCCTGGGCTCCGACGCGGTGATGGTCGGCTCGCCGTTCGCCCGGTCGGCCGAGGCGCCGGGCCGCGGCTACCACTGGGGCAGCGAGGCGCACCACCCTGACCTGCCCCGCGGGGCCAGGGTCCGGGTCGGCACCATCGGCACGATTGAACAGATCCTGCACGGCCCGTCAACGATGGCCGACGGCTCGATGAACCTCATGGGGGCACTGCGGCGGACCATGGCCACCTCCGGGTACTCCGACCTCAAGGAGTTTCAGCGGGTGGAGGTCGTGGTCACTCCGAGTGCGGCCGCCCGGTAGCGGCCGGCCGGCGTAGCGTGCGAGACGTGACTGCCGACACGAGGAACACCAGGCTGGGCCCGGCCGAGCGGGATCGGGCCCTGACCGCGCTGGCCCGCACCGAGCACCAGGTGCTCGTGGTCGGCGGCGGCGTGGTCGGTGCCGGGGTGGCGCTGGACGCGGCCACCCGCGGCCTGTCGGTCGGGCTGATCGAGGCGCGCGACTTCGGGTCCGGCACTTCGTCGCGGTCCAGCAAGCTCATCCACGGCGGCCTGCGCTACCTGGAGCAGCTCAACATCGGCCTGGTCCGGGAGGCGCTGACCGAGCGGTCGCTGCTGCTGCAGCGGCTCGCGCCGCACCTGGTCCGCCCGGTCTCGTTCCTGTTCCCGTTCACCCATCACGTCTGGGAGCGCGCCTACATCGGCGCCGGCGTCACCGCCTACGACCTGCTCGGCATGTCCATGGGCCAGGCCAAGGGCCTGCCCGGCCACCGCCAGCTGACCCGGCATGCCGCCCTCCGGCTGGCCCCGGCGCTCAAGCGCTCCGCCGTCACCGGCGCGCTGGTCTACTGGGACGCCCAGGTCGACGACGCCCGCTACGTGCTGACGCTGCTGCGGACCGCGGCCGGCTACGGCGCCAACGTGGCCTCCCGGACCCAGGTGACCGGCTTCCTGCGCGAGGGCGAGCGGGTCACCGGGGTCCGCGCGGTGGACCTGGAGACCGGCCGTGAGCTGGAGATGCGGGCCCAGCAGGTGGTGAACGCCACCGGCGTGTGGACCGACGAGATCCAGCAGATGGTGGGCGGCCGGGGCATGATCAACGTCCGGGCCTCCAAGGGCATCCACCTGGTCGTGCCCCGCGACCGGATCCACTCCAGCACCGGCATCATCCTGCGCACCGCGGTCAGCGTGCTGTTCGTGATCCCCTGGGGACGGCACTGGATCATCGGCACCACCGACACCGAGTGGTCGCTGTCCAAGGCCCACCCGGCGGCCAGCCGCATCGACATCGACTACCTGCTCAGCCAGCTCAACCGGGTCCTGGCCGTCCCGCTGACCAGGGATGACGTGGAGGGCGTCTACGCCGGCCTGCGGCCGCTGCTGACCGGCGAGTCCGAGTCCACCTCCAAGCTGTCCCGCGAGCACACCGTGGCCCATCCGGTGCCCGGCCTGGTGATGATCGCGGGCGGCAAGTACACCACCTACCGGCTGATGGCCAGGGACGCCGTGGATGCCGTGGCCCACGGCCTGGACGGGCGGGTGGCCCCGTCCTGCACCGACGTGATCCCGCTGGCCGGCGCCGACGGCTACGCGGCGCTGTGGAACTCGCGGTACGCGCTGGCCCGCTCGTCCGGCCTGCACGTGGCCCGGATCGAGCACCTGCTGCGCCGCTACGGCTCCCTGACCGGCGAGGTGCTGGCCCTGATCGCCGCCGACCCGGCCCTGGGCCGGCCGCTGGCCGGCGCCGACGACTACCTGCGGGCCGAGGTCGTCTACGCGGCCACCCACGAGGCCGCCCGCCACCTGGACGACGTGCTGACCCGCCGCACCCACGTGGCCATCGAGAGCTGGGACCGCGGCCTGTCCGCCGCGCAGGAGGCCGCGTCCCTGATGGCCGGGCCGATGGGCTGGAAGTCCCGGCAGGTGGCCAGGGAACTGGAGAACTACCGGGCCTGGGTGGCGGCCGAGCACGCCTCCCAGGACGCCGTCACCGACCAGGACGCCGACGCGATCCGGCTCGGTGCGTCCGACATCGTGCCGGTGGTCAGCAACGGTGCCGCGATCGGATAAACCGTGCCGCCCAGGGGGCCGACCCCCTATCCCCCCGCGCCTATCCTCCCGCGCCGCCTGCGGCGGCATGACGGACGCGGTCGGCGCGGCTAGCTCGCCCGGTGCCCATTGACGGGCCCTGCCTGCGGAGTTATGTTCCGCTCAACCTGCGGTGGCATCCGGGAAGATGGCTGGCGCGAGGAGCTCGAGATGATCAGGTCACTCGGCATCGGGCGGCGGACCGCCGTGGTTCTGACGGGCTTGTTAATGATCGGTGCCCTGGTCACGGTGCTGTCGGGGTCGGCGCAGGCGTCGGTACCCGATCACTGGGGGTTTGCCTTCGTCAGCCAGCCCGCCGTGGCCGGCATCCCGCCCGCCAGCCACCAGGCGGGCAACTGGCCGGTCGCCTTCAAGGTCCACACCACGCCCGGCGGGCCCGGCCAGGTGTTCGTGCGCTTCCCGCAGATCGGGGTCAAGGGCGGGGTCGTGCACGTGACCGCGGTGACCGACACCGCGACCTGGTGCCAGGCCCAGCAGTGGAGCCGCTCGGGCGCCGACGAGATCGTCGCGGTGCGCTGCTACCAGCACACCGGCGTGCCGGTGTTCGCGCCGTTCGTGGTCATGTTCACGCAGAGCTCCAAGGCCCCGTTCCCGGCCGGCCGGGCCTACGGCTACCTGCGCTACCAGCCCGGTTCCGGCGTCGTGGCCAGCTTCAGCTCGGCCGGCGGGGC
>JBOHCO010001345.1:0-1400 GCA_050698895.1 Streptosporangiaceae bacterium | reverse complement strand
CCTTTGGTGCTGCTCTAACAGCACCAAAGGGCCAACCATGCTGTTGGGCGCCACCTCAACATCCGATGATCTTGGTGCGGGCCCGGGGGCGACGTGGTTGCTGCTCTGACGTCGCTGGTACGACGTGGTTGCCACAACCACGTCGTACTGCGCCGTTCACCGCTGTGCCGGGCTGGTGCAGCTGGTGTGCGTGGGATGGGTGGTGCCTCGCGACGGGCTGGCCGGACGGCTGCTGCCGGCCAGATCGAGCTATAACTTGAAACGAGGGCGCCGTCGACGTAGCCTGTCGATATATCGTGATCGTATCGCGAGAGGACGGAAGTGCGATGGGGGCAGCGGCCTGGAGCGCAGACGACATCGACTGCGGCTTCCTGTTCGGGTGTGCGGGTGACCTGCTGGGCCAGATCCGGCGCGGGCTGCGGGCCATGGCCGGCGAGAGCTCGCGCGGTGAGTGGCGCGGCGGGCCGTTCGAGTGGAAGCTCGGCGGCCGCCGGGGTCACGGGCAGTGGGGCGGCGGCTTCGGCGGCTGGTGGCCAGGGCCGCCGGGCGCGCCGGGCCGGCCGCGAGGGCCCAAGGCCAGCCGCGGTGACGTGCGGGCCGCGATCCTGGCCCTGCTCCGCGAGGGCCCGCTCAACGGGTACCAGATCATGTCCGAGATCGAGGAGCGCACCAACGGCGCCTGGCGGCCCAGTCCCGGCGCGGTCTACCCGGCCCTCCAGGCGCTGGCCGACGAGGGACTGATCGCGGGCGAGGAGTCCGGCGGGCGGCGCACGTTCGGCCTGACCGACGCGGGCCGCGAGTACGTGGAGCGCAACCCGGAGATGGCCCGCGGCACCTGGGAGTCGGCGGAGCAGCAGGAGGCCTGGCAGGTGCCCGGCCTGTTCACCGAGGCGGCCCGGCTCGGCGGCGGCATCATGCAGATCGCGCACGCCGGAACCCCGGCCCAGGTCCGGGCGGCCGAGCGGCTGCTGGAGCGGACCCGGCGCGAGCTGTACCGGATCCTGGCCGACGACAACGACGAGGACGAAGCCGACGACCCGGACCAGGACGCGCGGGACATCTAGGAGGGGCTGGCACGATGAACAACGATCGGATCCGGGTGTCTGACGCCGACCGGGAGCGGGTGACGGCGCGGCTGCGCGATCACTACGCCGAAGGCCGGCTGTCCGCCGAGGAGATGGAAGAGCGGATCTCGGCCGCGCTGAGCGCCAAGACCGTCGGCGACCTGCGCCAGGTCATGGCCGACCTGCCCGAGCCGGAGCCGGCCGGGGTCGGCGGTCCGGGCGGCCTGGGCGGTCCGGGCGGCGCGCCCGGCGCGCCGGTGGCGGCGGTCTGGGCCCGGCCGGGCTGGGCCGGACCCGGCTGGGGCCTGGCGGGCCGCCGGGGCCGCGGCCCGGTGA
>JBOHCO010001344.1:0-1470 GCA_050698895.1 Streptosporangiaceae bacterium | reverse complement strand
CTTCCGCCGGATTAGGCTCGGCGGGGCGGCGGGCATGGGCGGGGCGGCGGAGCCGCATGCTCCCGTCGGGCCCTCGCCGCCGACCCCGCTGGGGCGCAACCGCGGTTTCCGGTGGCTGTGGATCGGCCAGGTGGTGTCCGACACCGGAACCGAGGCCGCCCTCATCGCCTATCCCCTGCTGGTGCTGGCGCTGACGCACTCGGCGGTCATCGCCGGCCTGGTCGGGACGGTGCGCCTGGTCGTGCAGCTGATCCTCGGCTTGCCGGGCGGCGCGATATCGGACCGGCTGGACCGGCGGCTGACGATGATCGTCTGTGACACTGGCCGCGCGGCCGTGCTGGCCCTGCTCGCCGTCCTGGTGCTGGTGCACCTGGTGACCTGGCCGGTGGTGCTCGTGGTAGCGGTCATCGACGGCGGCGCGGGCGTGCTGTTCGATCCGTCGGCCAGCGCCGCGCTGCCGGCCATCGTCGCTGATCAGCAGCTGGAGCAGGCCTGGGCGGCGACCGAGGCCCGGACGTACGCGGCGGGCCTGGCCGGCCCGGCGCTGGGCGGCTTGCTGTTCGGGCTGGGCCGGGCCGTCCCGTTCGTCGCCGATGCCGCCTCCTACCTGGTCTCGGCCGGAGCGGTGAGCCGGATCCGCGGCAAGTTCCGGGCCGAGCCTTCCGCCGACCGCAAGGCGCTGTGGCGAGAGGTCACCGACGGGCTGCACCTGGTCTGGCAGAACTCGCTGCTGCGGGCCGTGGTCATCCAGGCCCCCCTGGTCAACTTCGCCTTCAACGGGGTGCTGTTCACGATCACCGTGGCGCTGCGCCGGCACGGCACCGCGCCGGGCATCATCGGGCTGGCGCAGGCCGGAATCGCGCTCGGCGGGCTGCTCGGCGCGATCATCGCGCCGAGGATGCAGGGCCGCCTGTCGCTGCGAGCGGTGGTCATCGTGATGACCACCGCTGGCACCGTGATGTTCGGCGTGGCCGCGGTGCTGCTTCCGTCGACCCTGGTGGCGCTCCCGGTCGCCGTCACTCTGCTGCTGGCGCCGGCCGCCAACGCGGCGTTGTTCGCCGCGATGCTGCGCGCTGCGCCGGAGGACATGCGCGGTCGCGTCACCAGCACCGTCATCCAGGCTGCCACGGGCCTGGCCGCGATCGCGCCGCTGGTCAGCGGCCTGCTCGTCGAGCAGTTCTCCGGCCAGTGGGCCATGGTCGCGTTCGCGGCCACCCTGGGCATCTCGGCGATCATGTCCGTGGCCCTGCCCGGGCTCAGGAACACCGCCTGACGCCGGGGCGCGCCCGCGGACGTCCCCGTTCATGAACGGCACCATTTGGGCGACCGATTTCTGGGATCTGGCTGTGCATTGAGTGAGACGAGCGGGGTCACCGGGGCAGGCGCGGTTGCCGGGGCGGGCGGGGTCGTCTGGCTGGGCTGACGCTGGCGCGCTCCGGTCGTGGGTGTCCCGTTGCTAACACCCTGGTG
>JBOHCO010001343.1:0-2476 GCA_050698895.1 Streptosporangiaceae bacterium | reverse complement strand
CGCCCCGGCCCGTCGTCGTCGCGGTCGCGCTGGGCGCGGCCGCCGTGTGCGCGTACTGGTCGCAGAGTCCGTGGTGGCTGCTGGGCGAGCCCGCCATGCTGGTCGCGCTGGCCCTGCTGGCCCTGGGGAAGGAGCGGATGCCGCGGTCCTGGCTCGGGCTGCTCGGCATCGTGGTCGCCGTGGAAACCGCGAGGTGGCTGATCGAGCTCGGGCTCCACCCGATCTACCTGTCCAGCCAACTGCTGAACAATCTCCCGCTGATGCTCGTCGCCGCCGTTGTGCTGTGGGCCTTCGTTGACGCGCGACCGGCGATCGCGGTGGGCATCTGCGTCGCGCTCGGCCGGGCCATCCCGTTCGCCACTGGCTGGGAAAACACTATTTTTGGTCAAGAGTTCTTCCTGCCGCTGGCCTGGGGAACCCTGCTCGCCCTGGTGATGGTCCTGCGACTGCGCCGCCAGGCAGTGCTGTAGCGGCCCGCTTTGGTAAAGCAGCTGGATAGTAAAACAGATTGACTGTCCTGCTCCTTGTCTATAGCGTGAGGCCATGGCCGGGGAGCAGGACTGGTATGCCGCGATAGCGCTCCCGGCGCTGCTGCGGGCAGCCCGGCGGGGGTATGCCACGGCGGTGCAGGCGGCGCTGGCCGAGGCCGGCTGCGACGACGTGCCGCGCAACGGCAGCTATGTCATCGGCGCCATGGCGCAGGGCGGGGCGTCGCTCAGCCAGATCATCCAGGGGCTGGGGGTGTCCAAGCAGGCCGCCGGGCAGCTCGTGGACACCCTGGTCATCCGCGGTTACGTCACGCGGGCGGCCGACCCCGCCGACCGACGGCGGCTGACCCTCACGCTCACCGAACGGGGGCTGGGCGCGGCGGCGGCCATCCGGTCGGCGGTGGAGCAGGTGGACGCGGACCTGGACCGGCGAGTGGGCCCGGAGTACGTCGCGCACACCAGGGCGGCGCTCGCGGCGCTCATCGAGGCCAGCCGGGACGCCGAGGCCAGCCGCCAGGCGGGAGCGGACCGTGGTTAGCGAGCCGGACGTCAGCGCGGTTCCCGTCGCCGAGCCGCCCGCCGAGGCGGGTGGCCCGGCCTGGCGCAGGTGGTCGGCGCTGCTGGCCATCGCGGCGCTGGCCGGGTTGTCCTACGCATGGGCGCTGGGCCGGGACCCGCTGGAGATCTACTACGCGGCGGCGGTCCGCAGCATGTCGATGAGCTGGCACAACTTCTTCTTCGGCGCATTCGACCCGGCGGGCACGGTCACCGTGGACAAGCTGCCGGGAGCGCTGTGGGTCCAGGCGCTGGCGGTGCGGGCGCTCGGCTTTCACACCTGGGCCATGGTCCTGCCGCAGGTGCTCGAGGGCATCGCGACCGTGCTGGTGCTCTACCGGGCGGTGCGGCGGCTGGCCGGGCCGGGGGCGGCCCTGATCGCCGCGGCGGTGGTCGCGGTGAGCCCGGCCACCGTCGCGCTGAACCGGGGCAACATCTCAGACTCCCTGATGATCTTGCTGCTGGTGCTGGCCGCGGACGCGGTCTCGGCCGCGATCGCCGGGGCCAGCCTGGGCCGGCTGGTGCTGGCCGCGGTGTGGACCGGGCTGGCCTTCCAGGCCAAGATGATCGAAGCCTGGCTGGTGCTGCCCGCGTTCGGCCTGGTCTACCTGGTGGCCGCGCCGGGACCGATGATGCGGCGCATCCGCCAGCTGGCCATCGCGGGCGTGGTCGCCGGACTGGTGTCGCTGTCCTGGATGACGCTGGTCTCGGTGCTCCCGGCCGCGCACCGCCCCTATATCGACGGCAGCCACGACAACTCGGCCTACGAGCAGGTCTTCGTCTACAACGGGTTCGGCCGCTTCGGCGACCAGACGCCGCTGCAGCTGCTGGCCGGCCAGCAGCTGGGCATCTCGTCGGCGCTGCATACGCCGGCGGCGGCCCCGGACCGGCTGCTGCGCGGCGACCTGGGCCGCGACACGGGCTGGCTGCTTCCGACGGCGCTGATCATCGCGGGCTGGGGGATCGTCAGCCGGCGGCGGCAGCCGCGCGGCGACCCGCTCCGGTCGTGCTTCCTCCTGTGGGGCGGCTGGCTGGCCACGCTGGCGGCGGCGTTCTCGCTGACCACGACGATCAATCCGTACTACACCGCGGCGCTGACCCCGGCCGTGGCGGCCCTGCTGGGGGCTGGGGTGGCCGCGGCGCGGGCGGCCGACCGCACGGCCCGGGCCGGGCCGATCGGCCTGGCGGTGCTGGTCGCCGGCACGGCCGGTTACGCCACCTGGGCTGGTCGCCTCGGCTGGGGCCAGGGCACCGGGCTGGCTGCTGTCCGCGGTCATCGCGGCGGGCGTGGCCGCGCTGGCCCTGACGCTGGCCTGCGCCGTCAGCCGCCGCGAGGGGCTGCTGGCGGCGGCGCTGGGCGCGGGGCTGGTTGCCGGGGCGGCCGGGCCGGCCGTGGCCTCGGCCACGCTGGTGCTGCGCGGCCAGGGGTCGTT
>JBOHCO010001342.1:0-6128 GCA_050698895.1 Streptosporangiaceae bacterium | reverse complement strand
CGGCCCCGTCCCGGCCGGCCCCGTCCCGGCCGGCCCCGTCCCGGCCCGCGCCGGTCACGCCGTCGCCGACCCGGCCAGCGCCGTCACCTTCGCCGTCGCGCCTCAGGACCAGAGCGCCGTCGCCGGGAGCCTCCGGGCCGACGCCCAGCCCGTCGAGGACCCGGGTGACGACACCGCCGGGCACGGCGTCGCCCAGCCCGGCGCGGACCCCGACGGCCACGCCCAGCTCAGGGTGAAACCGAGGCCCGGGCATGAACCGGGCCTGAGCATGGAACCGGGCCCGGGCACGGGCATGGAACCGGGCCCGGCGAGACCGCCGGGCCCGGTTTGCCGTCAGCTCAGGCGCCCGCCGCGGACTTGAGGTCCTGGGCCCGGTCGGTGCGCTCCCAGGAGAAGTCGGGCTCCTCGCGGCCGAAGTGGCCGAAGGCGGCCGTCTGGGCGTAAATGGGCCGCAGCAGGTCGAGGTCGCGGATGATGGCCGCCGGGCGCAGGTCGAACACGTCCAGGACGGCCTCCTGGATGCGCTCGACGGGCACCTGCTCGGTGCCGAAGCACTCCACGAACAGGCCGACCGGCTTGGCCTTGCCGATGGCGTAGGCGACCTGGGCCTCGCAGCGGTCGGCCAGCCCGGACGCGACCACGTTCTTGGCCACCCAGCGCATGGCGTACGCGGCGCTGCGGTCGACCTTGGACGGGTCCTTGCCGGAGAAGGCGCCGCCGCCGTGCCGGGCCATCCCGCCGTAGGTGTCAATGATGATCTTGCGCCCGGTCAGCCCGGCATCGCCCATCGGGCCGCCGATCTCGAACCGGCCGGTCGGGTTGACCAGCAGCCGGTAGCCGTCGGTGTCCAGCTCCAGGTCAGCCAGCACCGGCTCGACCACGTGCTGGCGGATGTCGGGGCTGAGCATCTCGCGCAGGTCGATGCCGGGCGCGTGCTGGGTGGACACCACGACGGTGTCCAGCCGCACCGGCCGGTCGCCGGAGTACTCGATGGTGACCTGGGTCTTGCCGTCCGGCCGGATGTACGGGACGACGCCGTTGCGCCGGACCTCGGACAGGCGGCGGGCCAGCAGGTGCGCGACCGTGATGGGCAGCGGCATCAGCACCGGGGTGTCCCGGCAGGCGTAGCCGAACATCAGGCCCTGGTCGCCGGCTCCCTGGCGGTCCAGCTCGTCGGTGCCCTCGCCCTCGCGGTGCTCGAACGCATCGCCCACGCCCAGGGCGATGTCGGGCGACTGCGAGCCGATCGACACCTGCACCCCGCAGGACGCGCCGTCGAAGCCCTTGGCCGAGGAGTCGTAGCCGATCTCCAGGACCTTCTCCCGGATGATGCCGGGAAGGTCGACGTAGGTGTCGGTGGTGACCTCGCCGGCCACGTGGACCTGGCCGGTGGTGATGAGGGTCTCCACGGCCACCCGGCTGTGCGGGTCACCCTTGAGCATGCCGTCCAGAATCGCGTCACTGATCTGATCGGCCATCTTGTCCGGGTGGCCCTCAGTGACCGACTCGGAGGTAAACAAGCGTCGTGCCACTAGACCACCCGTTCCTCTCGTGCTGAATACGGCTAGAAGTTTATCGGGGCGGCCGGGGCCAGGTCGGCAAACCCAGGTCAGCGCGACGTCATACGAGGCAGGACCAGGTCCCAGACCACGTCAGCCAGGGCTTCCTTGGGCCCGCGCGGAATCTTGGTCTCCGAGCCGTCGGCGCCCAGCACCACGGCCTCGTTGTCGGCGGTCCCGAACGCCAGGCCGTTGCCGACCTGGTTGACAACCAGCAGGTCACAGCCCTTGGCGGCCAGCTTAGCCCGCCCGTTGGCCAGCACGTCGCCAGTCTCGGCGGCGAAGCCCACGATGACCTGCCCGGGCCGCGCCCGGGTGGCGACCAGCTCCCTGAGCACGTCCGGGTTCTCGACTAGGTCGATCGGCTCGGGCGCCGCCCCGGTCTTCTTAATTTTGGCCGGGCTGGGCCGCGCGGGCCGGAAGTCGGCCACGGCGGCGGCCATCACGATGGCGTCGGCGGCGGCCGCCTCGGCCAGGATCTTGTCGCGCAGGTCGAGGGCGGAGCCGGCCGCGATGACCCGCACGCCCGCCGGGGCAGGCAGCTCGATGTTGGCGGCGACCAGGGTCACCAGGGCGCCGCGGCTGGCCGCGGTGGCCGCCAGCGCCAAACCCTGCCGTCCCGACGAGCGGTTGCCGAGGTACCGGACGGGATCGAGGTCCTCGCGGGTCCCGCCCGCCGACACCAGCACGCTGCGCCCAGCCAGGTCGAGCGCCAGCGCGGCCGGGCCCCGGTCCGCCGCGCGCAGCGCGGCGGCGAACAGCTCGGCCGGCTCGGGCAGCCGCCCCGGCCCGGAATCCGCACCGGTGAGCCGGCCGGAGGCGGGCTCGATCACGAGCGCGCCATAAGAGCGCAGCCGGGCCACGCTGGCCTGGGTGGCGGGGTGCTCCCACATCTCGGTGTGCATGGCCGGCGCATAGATGACCGGGCAGCGGGCGGTGAGCAAGGTGGCGGTCAGCAGGTCGCCGGACATCCCGGCGGCCGCGCGGGCCAGCAGGTCAGCGGTGGCCGGAACGACGATGACCAGGTCGGCATCCTGCCCGATCCGGACGTGCGGAACCTGGTGCACGTCCTCGAACACGGTGGTGACGGCCGGCTGGCCTGACAGCGCGGCCCAGGTGGCCGCGCCGACGAAGTTCAGCGAATCCGGCGTCGGCACGACGCGGACGCTGTGGCCCGCCTCGGTGAACAGCCGCAGCAGCTCGCAGGCCTTGTACGCCGCGATGCCCGCGCCGACGCCCAGGACGATGCGCACGGTCGTATCGCCGCGCTAGGTCAGGACTCCGCCGGCGGCGTCTCGGCGGTCAGTAGCCGCTCGCTGATCTCGCGCAGCGCGATCGACAGCGGCTTCTCCTGAACACGGGTCTCGACCAGCGGCCCGACGTACTCGAGAAGCCCCTCGCCCAGCTGGGCGTAGTACGCGTTGATCTGCCTGGCGCGCTTCGAGGCCATGATCACCAGCCCGTACTTGCTGTCCACGACCTGGAGCAGGTCGTCAATCGGCGGGTTGATGATGCCTTCGGTGGATGGAGTCGCAGCCACGTAAGCCTTCCGGGTCTGTCTGTCTAGGAGGCCGACCGGTCCCGCTAGCGGGCTACCTGGGCCGTCACCAAGGCTACCAGCTGCCCGCATACATCATCGACAGACGTGTTGACAAGGGTGATGTCGAACTCACTTCCGGCGTCGAGCTCGACACGAGCGGCCGCCAGGCGCCGCCGGATGACCTCGGGGGGCTCGGTCTCCCGCTCCGTGAGTCGCCGGACCAGCTCGTCCCAGGAGGGCGGGGCCAGGAACACCAGCAGGGTTCCCGGCATCGCCGCGCGGACCTGCCGGGCGCCCTCGACGTCGATCTCCAGCAATGTCGCGATTCCGGCCTGAAGCCGCTCTTCTACCGGAGCGCGCGGGGTGCCGTACTTATTTCCCGCGAACTGTGCCCATTCGAGAAGCTTTCCCTCGGCCGCCATTACGTCGAAATCGCGCTCGCTGACGAAGAAATACTCGCGGCCGTCGATCTCGCCCGGCCTAGGCCGGCGCGTAGTCACCGACACCGATTGCCAAATCTGCGGCCGCAACTGCCGCAGTCGGGCGACGACTGTGCTCTTGCCCACACCCGAGGGTCCGGACAGGACGGTCAGGTGAACGGGGGCCGGGGCCCGGCCGGCCGGCATGCGCGAGGCCACCATGCCTGCTGCGGACACGTCCCCTGCCCCCGTTCCTGATCTGCGCCTGGTTCGCAGGCGCCTCGGTCAGATGTCCTTGAACTCATTCTCTAGCGCCGAGCGCTGGTTGGCGCCCAGACCGCGGACCCGGCGCGACTCGGCAATGCCCAGTCGCTCCATGATCTGCTTGGCCCGGACCTTGCCCACGCCGGGCATGGACTCAAGAAGGGCGGACACCTTCATCTTGCCGACGATGTCGTCGGTCTGGCCCTCCTTAAGGACCTGGGGCAGGGTCGTCGAACCGTGCTTGAGCCGGTTCTTAACCTCCGCACGGTCTTTGCGCGCCTTGGCCGCCTTCTCAAGCGCCGCCGCCCGCTGATCGGGGGTTAGTGGAGGAAGAGCCACGCTAAGGTCACCTCGGGTTTCGTATCGAAAAACTCGCTCCGCGAGGGGAAACTAGCGACTTCGGCTCGACTCGGCAACGCGAACCCCCGTTTGTGTCGTCACAAATTGCCCATTATTACGTGACGCATTCAACCAAAGACTCAGCGTAGTCGATCTGTGACGTCGCGGTACAGGGCCTGCACCCCCCTTATGTCTCAGCGACCTGCGACGGCGACCCTCCGCAGCGAGGTCGCGATGGCCGCCGCGGCCGCTCCCGGGTCCGCCGCGCCGGTGATCGGGCGGCCGATCACCAGCAGGTCGGCACCCGCCCGGAGAGCCTGCTCCGGGGTGGCCACGCGGGCCTGATCGTGCGCGTCGGCGCCCGCCAGCCGCACCCCGGGGGTGATCAGCGTGATGCCGCTGCCGACCTCGCCGCGGACCGCTGCGACCTCCTGCGGGGAGCACACCACCCCCTGGGCCCCGGCCTCGACCGAGAGCGCGGCCAGCCGGCGGACGGCGTCGCTGGCCGGGCCGGCCATCCCCATCCGGTCCAGGTCGGCGTCGGACAGCGAGGTGAGCACGGTCACTGCCACGATCCTGGTGTCCGGAACGGCCTGCACCGCGGCCTTGATCGCCGCTGGGCCGGCCGCGGCGTGCACGGTCAGCAGGGCCGGCCGCAGCCGGGCCACCGCGCTCGCCGCGCGGGCCACAGTGGCGGGGATATCGTGCAACTTCAGGTCAAGAAACACATCTACGGCGCTTGCCCCGCGGATTGAGGCGACGGCTTCCGGGCCATAGCGAAGGTAAAGCTCAAGCCCGATTTTCACGGTACTGACATGCGGGGTAACCAGGCTCGCCCAGCGGGCCGCGGTATTCAGGTTCGGCGCGTCCAGCGCGACCGCGATCGGTGCCTGGCCGGTCAAGATGTTCTCCTAACTGGGCGTCGCTGCCCGCTCAGGTGCCCTATCTGCCGCAATCCGCTATGGTCCGGCCTCGTCCTACTCTCGCATGCCGCTGAGCCGGCGGCGCGGCGCGGCGCGCGGCTCGTGGGCCAGGCCCACGACATCCGAGAGCCGGTCGATGCCCCGGCGCGAGAGTTCCTCGTCCAGCTCGCGCAGGATCCGGACGCAGGCCGACGGGTCGTGGAAGTTCGTCGTGCCCACGCTGACCATGGAGGCACCGGCCAGGATCAGCTCCAGGGCGTCCAGCCCGCTCTTGACCCCGCCCATGCCGATGATCGGGACCCCGGGCAGGGCCTCGCGCACCTGCCAGATGCACCGCACCGCGATCGGCCGGATGGCCGGGCCGGACAGCCCGCCGGTCACCCCGGCCAGCACCGGGCGCATGGTCTCGGTGTCGATGACCATCCCGAGCAGGGTGTTGATCAGCGACAGGCCGTCGGCCCCCGCCGAGACGCAGGCCTTGGCGATGGACACGATGTCCGTCACGTCGGGCGACAGCTTGGCGAACACCGGGATGTCGTAGCGGGTCCGGCCCCGCACCGCCTCGACGACCGCCGCCGAGGCGGCCGGGTCGCAGGCGAACACCTGGCCGCGGTGCTCGACGTTGGGGCACGAGATGTTGACCTCGATGGCGGTGACGCCGGCCGCGTCGGACAGCCGCGCGGCCAGCTCGGCGAACTCCCCCGCCGTGCCGCCGGCGATGGACACCACCGCGCGGGCGCCGCGCGACAGCAGCCACGGCAGGTCGCGCTGGAGGAAGGAGTCGATGCCCGGCCCCTGGAGGCCGATGGAGTTGAGCATGCCGCTCGGCGTCTCGGCCATCCGCGGCGTGGGCCGGCCGGAGCGCGGCCCGAGCATGACCGACTTGGTCACGATGGCGCCGATCTTGGACACGTCGATGAACTGGGCCAGCTCGCGGCCGGAGCTGGCGCACCCGGAGGCGGTCAGGATGGGGTTGGGCAGCTCGACGTGGCCCAGCCGGGTCCGCAGGTCAGTCACGGCCGCGCCGCCTGCCCGTGCCGTTGCTGGCCGCGGCGGGGCCGCCCGCAGCGGGGCCGCCCGCAGC
>JBOHCO010001341.1:0-3524 GCA_050698895.1 Streptosporangiaceae bacterium | reverse complement strand
GCCTTCGGGCGGCAGCCGGTCGCCGCGCGCCTCGGCCGAGCCGGGGCCGCCCAGGACGTCGGGGCCGATGGGCCGGGCTTGATCCGGGCCGGGTGGTGGTTCGGTGCGGCGAGCGCTGCCAGAGGGCGGCGGCGCGGGCGGACGGGGCCGGTCCGGCGGATCACCCAGGTCGGGAGGGCCCAGGGATCGCTCTCCGGGATGTCGTCCCGAGGGGCCGGGGCGATCCGGTGGTCGCGGCCGGTTCGTCGGGCCCTCAGGCGGGCTCGGCCGGGCCGAGCCGGGATCAGGGCCGTCCGGACGGGGCTGGCCGAGGGGTGGCCGGTTCCCGGTGGCGCTGTCGTCCTGGGTGCTGTCGTCTGAGGGGCTGTGGTCCGGGCCGGGCTCGCCGCTGGGGCGGCGGCTGCGGGCGGTGCCGGGCCGGGGCGGCGTACCTGGGTCGCCGCTGCCGCGGCGGCGGGTCCCGCCGCGCGGGGCTGGGTCCGGACGCCCGGTGCTGTCGGAGCCGGCCGGGCTGTCATCACCGGCCTCGCCGCCATCTGGGCAGCCGTCACCCGAGCTGCCATCCGCTGGGCCGCCGGGGCCGGACCCTCCGCCGCCGGGGCCGGGGCCCGGATCGGGGCCGGGGTCGTGGTCGGGGGGTGCGTCGGGGCGGGGCGGGATGGGGGGCAGGGTGTTGAGCAGGAGGCCGAGGTAGGCGTGGGCGCGGAGCAGGTCGATGCCGCCGCCGGCGCCGGCGGCTTGCATGGCGCGGGCCAGGGCGGTGAGGCGGGCCATGGCGGCGGCGGCGTGCACGGCGGGCAGGTTCATGCCGGTGAGGGTGGCGGTGTGGTGGTCGCCGGGGTACAGGCCGACGCGGGCGCGCCGCTCGGTGGCCTGGCGGCGTTCCTCGGCGCCCTGCGGGTCGGCGAGGATGACCGCGCGGGCCACGGCGGCGCGGAGCTGGCCGTAGGTCTGGCCGCCCGCGGCGGCCAGGACCTGGCCTTCGACAGCTCGGGCGGCGTCGTCGTCCAGGACGGCGGTGGCGTCGGCGATGATCCGGGCGCGGGCCAGGTCGATGTGGCCGGCGGACAGGGCGGCGGCGGTGGCGGGCAGCCTCCAGCCCAGCGTGAGGGCCAGGTCGGCCCACCAGGCGGCGGCGCCGGGGGACAGGGTCAGCGCCAGCCCGGCCTGCGCCGCGGCGTCACGCGTCACCGCGGCGGGACGGCCGTCCTCGCCCAGGCCGGTGTGCGGGTCGCGGGCGGCGGACCGGGCGGCGATCTGGGCGACCACGGCGAGCTCGGCGGCCTGCGCCCAGGACGTCACCCGGCGCAGCGCCGCCGCCACCGCCGGCAAGTCCGCGTCGGACAGCTGACCGGGCGGGCACTGCGCCACCCACGCCGCCAGGCCCGGACCCGCCGGCAACACATCCGCCACCAGCCCCAGCACCCCGGACCCGAGCGTCTCCGGCCCGTCAGCGCATTCTGAGCGGCCGGCTGCCGGATCACTGCCGGGATCGCTGGAGCCCTGGCCGGTCGCGTCGCCGGCGCCCGGGTCCCCCATCCGGCGGTCAGTCTCGGCGCCGGTGTCGCGGCCAGCCGCGCTGGGCTCCCGGGCCGCGCCTGGCCTGGACGCGCCGACGTTGGGGTTCGCGTCCGGGCCAGGAGTCCCGGGCTCGGTTGCCCGGTCAGGGCCGACGCGGCCACCGTCGCAGGCGGCTCGGTCCAGGGCTTCCAGGTCGGCCAGGATTTGGCCCTGGTCACCGCCGCCAGGCCCGGCTAACGGCAGGTCAAGACCAGCCAGCACCCCGGACAGATCACAGCCGAACGACCAGCCCAGCTCATCCCCGCCGCCCGCCGGCCAAGCCGCCTCCTCATCAACACCGGGCAGCAGCATCCCGTCCGGCCGCACCAGCACCGCGCCCGCGCTCAGTCCGGCACGAAGATCCGGGCCGGGCTCCTGGCCGTAGCCGGCGAGGCCGTGACCTCTGTCGCCGGGGTCTGGCACCGGATCACCTCCTGGACGTTCGATCCGAATGGTCTTCGACCATTATATCGCTTTATCGGCAGGTAAGCATCTTATTATCGAGTATGTTTTCGATGAATTAGACGATCACCTAGAGCGCCGGCACCCGAGGGCCGTTACTCGCAATACGGCCAAAGCGTTCCGCATCCGCCTATCGGCGAACTATCGACAGCATGCCCAGGATTGGCTCCGCCGCCACCGACACGGCCGTGCCAGGCCCGGCCTCGAACGCTGCCTTCCTCGCCGGGGATCGGAGACTAATGGCATGCCCCGGTGCACGGTCGGGCGCGGGGGCTGAAAGGCTGGGAGCCACAACCAAGGAGGATCTCTATGGGCAGCGAGCCTTCGGCCATCGCGGCGGGCACGATCGATGTCGGCGGTGACCTCACCGTCAACCGGCTTGGGTTCGGCGCCATGCGCATCACCGGTCAGGGGATCTGGGGCGAGCCGGCGGACCGGGAGCAGGCCAAGGCCACCCTGCGGCGCGCGGTCGAACTGGGCATCAACTTCATTGACACCGCGGACTCCTACGGTCCGGAGGTCAGCGAGACCTTGATCGCCGAGGTGCTGCACCCCTACCCGGACGACCTGGTCATCGCGACCAAGGGCGGCCTGACCCGGTCAGGCCCCGGAAAGTGGGACCAGGACGGGCGGCCGGCTCACCTGCGGGAGGCGTGCGAGGGCAGCCTGCGTCGCCTGCGGCTGGACCAGATCCCGCTGTACCAGTTCCACGCGCCGGACGCGCGGGTGCCGCTGGCCGACTCGATCGGGACGCTGGTGGAGATGAAGGCGGAAGGGAAGATCCGCCACATCGGAGTGTCGAACTTCTCGGAGGAGCAGCTTCGGGAGGCCCAGGCGCTGACGCCGGTGGTGTCGGTGCAGAACCGCTACAACGTGGGCGACCGGTCCTCGGAATCGATGCTGGACCTGTGCTCGCAGGAAGGGATCGCGTTCATCCCGTGGGCGCCGATCCAGCAGACCGACGAGAAGGCGGCGGTCCGGGTGGCGGCGGAGCGGCTGGGCGTGGATCCGCGTCAGGTGGTGCTGGCCTGGATGCTGCAGCATTCGTCGGCCATGCTGCCGATTCCCGGCACGGGATCGCCGAAGCACCTGGAGGCGAACGTGGCGGCGGCCTCGCTGGACCTCACCGCGCAGGAGCAGTCGGCCATCGCTACAGGCGGCTGATTCGACGCGTCAGCCACGCCTCTCAGCAGGCGAACGCGGGCCAGCCGCCCAGTGGGCGGCTGGCCCGCTGTTGCGTTAGCCACCCAGCTGGCGGCTGGCCCGCTGCTGAGTTAGCCGCTGGGCGGCCAGCGCGGCCAGGCTGAGGGCGGCGACGCCG
This sequence comes from Streptosporangiaceae bacterium, assembly GCA_050698895.1. Lineage (GTDB taxonomy): Bacteria > Actinomycetota > Actinomycetes > Streptosporangiales > Streptosporangiaceae > DASUBV01. The sequence goes on along the minus strand of JBOHCO010001341.1, from coordinate 181 downwards.
ATGCCGTAGACCAGCGTGGTGGCCCGCAGGCCAGTCGACACGGCGGCCACGCCTGCGAACACGGCGGGGACGCTGAAGGCCAGGTAGGCGATGACGTAGGCGACAGAAAACAACTCGCCGCGCTCACCTGGGCCGGCCAGCCGGGCCAGAGTCCCGAAGCAGGCGAGGAGCCCCGCACCGA
>JBOHCO010001340.1:0-1301 GCA_050698895.1 Streptosporangiaceae bacterium | reverse complement strand
AGGCCGGCCAGCGCGGGCACGAACCGCACGCCGCCGCTGTCGGGCACCGTCGCGCCGAGGCCGTCCAGGTCGGCCGCCCCGGAGATGACGCCGAGCCGGGTCAGCCAGCTCACCGCCGAGCCCGCCGTGTAGACCTGGCCGTCCAGGCAGTAGTCGGCCGTGCCGGCCAGCCGCCAGGCGACCGAGGCGGACAGGCCCGCGGTGGACCGGACCGGGCGCCGGCCCGTGGCCGCGAGCAGGAACGCCCCGGTGCCGTAGGTGCACTTGGCCTGGCCGGCCTCCAGGCAGCGCTGCCCGAGCAGGGCCGCCTGCTGGTCCACGGCCAGCCCGGCCACCGGCACCGGCGGGCCGAACGCGGCCGTCTCGCCGACCACCCCGGCGCAGTCCGTCACGGCCGGCAGCGCGGCGGGGGACAGGCCGAACACCTCGCAGGCCCGCTCCGACCAGTCGGCGGTGTCCAGGTCGAGCAGCATGGTCCGGGACGCGGTGGCCGCGTCGGTCACGTACCCGGCCCCGAGCCGGGCCAGCAGCCAGGTGTCGGTGGTGGTGACTACGCCGTCGGCGGTCAGGTTCTTGCGCAGCCAGGTCATCTTGGGCGCGGCGAAGTACGGGTCAAGCGGCAGCCCGGTGATCGCCGCCAGGTCGTCGGCCTGCCCGCCCAGCCGGGCGCAGACGCCGGCCGAGCGCCGGTCCTGCCAGACGATGGCCGGGGTCAGCGGCCGTCCCGTCCGCCGGTCCCAGGCCAGCACGGTCTCGCCCTGGTTGGCCAGGGCCACCGCGCCGGCCGGGGCCCGGGCCGCGGCCAGGGCCTGCCGGCCGGCCGCCAGCACCGACTCCAGCAGCTCGGCCGGGTCGGCCTCCACGGCGTCGCCGCTGGCCCGGGTGGCCACCGGCGCCTCGCCGGTCCCGAGCACCTGCGGCCCGGGACCGACAAGCACCGCCTTGGTGGCCGACGTGCCCTGGTCGATGGCGAGGATATTCACGGGATATTCACGGGATATTCACGGGATATTCACGGGATGGTCGCGGGCCTGCTCAGCGGTTGCTCACCGGCCCGCCGGTGACTCGGGCCCAGCGCTGGCTAGGGCGTCGGCGCCGTGCACGCCCGCCTCGGTCCGCATCGCCGACGGCTCGATCAGCCACTGGACCAGGTAGAAGACCAGGCCCACGCCGAGTGCGCCGAGCACGTAGTACTGCGCGTCCCGGAAGGCGCTCGGCCCGATCAGCACGACCAGCTCGTAGGCCAGCCAGATCAGCGCCCCGGCGATGACCGGGATCTCCCAGCGGCCCAGGGCCGACGG
>JBOHCO010001339.1:0-4045 GCA_050698895.1 Streptosporangiaceae bacterium | reverse complement strand
CCGGTGGCCAGCGGCGCGATGGCGGCCGACGCGGGGCTCGGCGCCGGACCAAGCGGTGCCGCACCAGGCGGTGCAGCACCAGGCGGTGCGGCACCAGGCAGTGCGGCGCCAGGCAGTGGCACCTGGGCCGGCTGGGGCGGCGCGGCCGCTTTCGGAGCCTCCCGCATGGGGCCAAGCCTCTCATTCTTCCCGGCCGCCCCGGCGGCCGGTGCCCGGCCAGGCCGGGCCAGGCCCGCCTGGCCCGGCCGGCCCCGGAACCGCTAACGTGCCGCTGGGCCTGCCTGCCCGCCCGTGCTTGAGCGTTGACCAAACGGGAACCAGTGCGTTACCTGCCCGAGACAGGAGGTGAAAGGCGGCAGTCGCGGCAACCGGAGGCCGCCGCGGATGCGTCAAAGGGTGGAGAGAGGAGGCTGTGATGAACGCGGACATATACTGCGATAAGCCGTGTCCGGGCCTTAATCTCTTCCGTGGGGCGTGCCGAAGCCCGGGTATAAATCCGGCGGGGGGACATCGCACGGACAGGCAACTCTGGGCGTTCCTTGAGCGTTTTCAAACTGTGACCAATTTGTATGGGCCTGACTGAAGCAACTAGACGGTCAGGCGCGTCTCAGGGGACAGACCAGGGCTCAGCGGGGGATTTCTCCGCTGACGGCATCATCGGAGTCCGGATCCGGCGGGATCGCCGGATCCCGAGGCGACCGGAAGGAGATGCATGACTGATCAGCAGATAGTGCCCACCGTTCCTGCGCAGGGCCGGAGGTTCCGCGCGTACTCGGCCAAGCACCTCGACGGCCTGACCGCGCGCGCCGGCCTGGACGAGGCCGAGCGGCTCGCGGTCCGAGCGGTGGCCACCGTACTGCCCTTTCGCACGAATGACTACGTGCTGGAGTCACTGATCGACTGGGCTGCCGCCCCCGACGATCCGATCTACCGGCTGGTCTTCCCGCAGTCGGACATGCTGAGCCGGGAGGACGTCGGGCCGATCGCCGACCTGCTGGCCCGTGATGCCCCGTCGCGCGAGGTCCAGGCGGCGGCCCACGCCGTGCGGATGCGGCTGAACCCGCATCCGGCCGGGCAGCTGGCCCTGAACATCCCGGCCGTCGAGGACGGGCTGGTGCCGGGCGTTCAGCACAAGTATCCCGAGACGGTGCTGATCTTCCCCAAGCAGGGCCAGACCTGCCACGCGTACTGCACGTACTGCTTCCGCTGGGCGCAGTTCGTGGACGAGCCGGACCTGAAGATGGCCACCGACGACATGGCCAGCGTGGTCGGCTACCTGCGGGCGCACCCGGAGGTCACCAGCGTCCTGATCACCGGGGGCGACCCGATGATCATGGGGTCGGTGGTCCTGCGCCGCTACGTCGAGCCGCTGCTGAACAGCGGGCTCGACCACCTCGAGTCGATCAGGATCGGCACCAAGTCGCTGGCCTACTGGCCGCAGCGGTTTGTCACCGACCCGGACGCCGACGACACCCTGCGCTTGTTCGAGGAGGTCGCGGCCACGGGACGGAACCTGGCCCTGATGGCACACTTCTCCCATCCGCGCGAGATGGAGCCGGCGCTGGTCGGGGAGGCCGTGAGCCGGATCCAGTCGGCCGGCGGCGTGATCCGCACCCAGGCGCCGCTGATCAGGACCATCAACGACGACCCCGGCACCTGGGCCACGATGTGGCGCACCCAGCTACGCATGGGGATGGTGCCGTACTACATGTTCGTGGAGCGCGACACCGGCCCGCAGGGCTACTTCGCGGTCCCGCTGGCCCGCGCCGCCGAGATCTTCCGCGACGCCTACAGCAGCGTCTCGGGCCTGTGCCGGACTGTACGCGGGCCGTCCATGTCCGCCACGCCCGGCAAGGTCTGCGTTGACGGCGTGGCCGAGATCGCAGGCGAGAAGGTCTTCGTGCTGCACATGATCCAGGCGCGGGACCCGTCCCTGGTGGGACGGCCGTTCTTCGCCCGGTATGACCCGCAGGCGGTCTGGCTCTCCGATCTGGAGCCAGCGTTCGCGGCCCGGTTCCCGTTCGAGGCGATGCCGACCGAGCCGCCTGGCCTGTGGGAGGACCTGCTGCTGGCGGCCGACTAGGGCCCGTGCTGGCCAGCCCCGTTCTGGCCAGCCCCGTTCTGGCCAGGCCGGTCCCGATCCCACGGACCAGCAGGAATGCAGGAAAGCACGGCGATGGGCTAGCTCGGCTGGCTAGCCCATCGCCGTGGAAGCCTCGGGTGCCTCGGGAACCTCGGCGCGCGGTCCGGCCGCGGCGCGCTGGCCGCGCTTGATCAGCAGGCAGCTGGCCGCGCCGATCAGCAGGACCCCGATCGGCGTGAGCATGGTCGGACGCATGGCGTCGACAAAGCCGTGGCTGAAGATCTGGCCCGCCAGGCCGGTCAGCTTCTGCCCGGAACCTCCCTCCAGGCCGCTCCTGGCCGCGGCCTGGAACCCGCTGATGAGATGATCCCTGGTCGCCACCGGCAGCCCGACCGTGCGCTGGCGGGCCTGGCTCGTCAGCGCGTCCAGGAGCCGGTTCTGCAGCAGCGCGCCCACGCCGGCGGTGCCGATCACGCTGCCCACCTGGCGGGTGGTGTTGAACATGCCCGACGCGGCCCCGGCCATCCGCGGGTTGATGTTGCGCATGGCCACCGTGGTCATCGGTGCGAACGTGCAGCCCATGCCGACGCCCGCCACGAGCTGCGGGGCAAAGAAGTCGTACCAGGCCGAGGCGGGCTGCGCGATGAGCGCGAGCCAGCCCATGCCGACGCAGAAGCAGCCCAGCCCGGTGATCAGGATGTACTTGCCGCCGATGCGGTCCGACAGCCGGCCGGCCACGGGGGCGATGAACATCGCGATGACCGAGGCCGGCGCCAGCGTCAGGCCCGCCTTGAGGGCCGAGAAGCCCAGCACCGCCTGCAGGTAGATCACGAACGGCAGGTAGATGCCGAGGATGCCGATGGAGATGGTGGCGGCGACGAAATTCATCAGCGAGAAGTTCCGGTCGCGGAACAGCGAGAAGGGCACGAGCGGCTCGGCGCCCTGCTTGCGGGCCTGGACCCACAGGAACAGGGCCAGCAAGACGACCCCGACGCCGAGGATCAGCGGGATGGAGATGAACGAGACGACCTTGCCCCAGTCGTAGCGCTGCCCTTCGACCAGCCCGAAGCAGATGGCCAGCAGCGCGCCGCTGGCCAGCAGCACGCCGGCGATGTCGAAGGAATGCCGCTGACCGGTGCGCAGGTCCGGGACCAGGACGACGGTCAGGATCAGCACCGCGGCGCCGACGGGGATGTTGATGAAGAAGATGTACCGCCAGTCGAAGGTGGTCACCAGCAGCCCGCCGAGCGTCGGGCCCGCGATCGTGGCCACGCCGGCTACCGCGCCCCAGACGCCGAACGCCGCCCCCCGCCGCTCTGGCGGGAACACCATGGTCAGGATGGCCAGGGTCTGCGGCATGAGCATGGCCGCACCCAGGCCCTGCACGGCGCGGAACGCGACCAGCCAGCCCGCCCCCGGGGACAGGCCGCACGCGGCGGAGGCCAGGGTGAACACCACCACGCCGGCGAAGAACATCCGGCGCTGGCCCAGCAGGTCGCCCAGCCGGCCCGCCGTGATCAGCAGCACCGCCAGGACCAGCGCATAGGCGTTGATCACCCACAGGACATCGTCCAGGGAGGCGTGCAGCCTGCTGATCATGTCGGGGATCGCGATATTCACGATCGTCAGGTCCAGCAAGGTCATGAAGAACCCGAGCGACACGACCAGCAGGACGGCCCAGGGATTACCGCGGTACTTCTTCACATCCGCCTCCGCGGCGACAGCCCTGCCGGGCCCCCGCCAGTTCCCGTTCATTCCTCTCCGGTCATCGTAGGGATGGCCGCCGACATTGCGTCCTGTTTTCCCCGCTGGTTGTCCCCGCCGGGCGTACCGACTGAAATCCGCCGTGTCGCGCCAACCGAACCCCGTTCGGTCGGGATGGGCGGCGCCGCAGTATGCTCCCGCCCATGGAACTGAACGGAACCTCCGCGATCGTCTCCGGCGGGGCCAGCGGCCTGGGCG
>JBOHCO010001338.1:0-4363 GCA_050698895.1 Streptosporangiaceae bacterium | reverse complement strand
GGCCCGCACGCTCGGCGCGGCCCCCGGCGACCTGGACGGCATGCGCGCGCTGGTCCGCGACACCCAGCCGCTGCGCCGGTACGAGCCGTCGGGCGACACCGCCGCCTGGCGGGCCGCGGCCGAGCGGGTGACTCAGGTGGGCGGCTAGCGCGCGGTCAGGGTCCCTAGGTTCCGGCGGCCGGCTCATGATCGCGGCAATCCGCCCGCGATATTCGCGGCTCGGGTTGATTGCCGTGATCATGTCAGTGGCCAAAACGGTCAAACCGCGACCGCGACCGCGGCCTGGCCGGCCGTCTCGGTGTCTGCCGCCTCCCGTGCTGTCTCCCGCGTCGCCGCCCGCGTCGCCGCCTGCTTCGGGTCGGCCGCCGCGCTCAGGTGCCAGCGTCGGGGCTCGGACCCGGCGCCCCGCTGCTCGGCCAGCTCGGCCAGGCCGTAGCGCTCGACGTGCTCGGGGTCGGTCAGGCTGATCGCCCGCTGGCCGTCGGCGGCCAGCCGCTGGTTGATCTCGTCGAAGTGGTCGCGGACCAGCTGCCGCTCGGCGTCGGTGATCTTGCCCTTGTGCGGCCGCCCGGCGGTGTCCAGGGTGCCGTAGCCCGACCGGTCGGCGCGCGGCGAGCTGGTCGCGCTGGCCTTCACGCTCCGCCGGGCCGGCCGGGCCCCGACCAGCAGCTCGCCCATCGGCTTGTCGGTGGCCAGCTGGTCGAAGGCGTCCAGCTCCATGGCCACCCGGCGCGGCTCGTCGGCGCCGGGCAGGTGCAGCTCCACGATGGCCACCGCCACCGCCGCCTGCTCCACGGCCCGGGCCTCGTCCGCGAGCACCTCGATCTCCACCGGGCCGCCGCCGAGCTCAGGGTGCTCGTGGATGACGATGCGTGCCAGGGCGTCGTCCTCGGGGATGAACTCGCCGCTCAGGTCGCTGAACTTGACCATCTTCTGACCCACTTGGGGTGCCTCCCTGTTGTGGTCTTCCGCGCTTCGGGGGGCCATTACGGCCGCGCGCATCACTTTGCCGCAGGGGCACCAGCCTGTCAAACATATGTTCGGTGTGTTCGAGGTTCTGACGCCAATCTAGAATAGGTTACCGAGAGTGAGCCGATCCGGGATTTGACACGTTCCAAGGTTGGTCATGAGACTGACGATCACGACACTGGCTGGTCAGGAGCCTGGTGAAGCATGACGCGGGCGGAGCAGCGCGCTGACGGTCCGGTCGGGAGAGGACGGCCGTGAACGCGCCGGTCAGCATCAGGGATGTCGCCGCGCACGCGGGGGTCTCGGTCGGCACCGTCTCCAACGTGCTGAACCGGCCCGAGATCGTGGCCCGGACCACCCGCGACCGGGTGCACGCCGCGATCAAGGCGCTCGGCTTCGTCAGGAACGAGTCGGCCCGCCAGCTTCGGGCCGGCCGCAGCCGGACCATCGGCCTGGTCGTGCTGGACGTCGCGAACCCGTTCTTCACCGACGTGGCCCGTGGTGTCGAGGACGAGGCCGCGGCGGCCGGCCTGGCGGTGATCTTGTGCAACACCGACGAGCAGCTGGAGAAGGAACAGCGCTACCTGGACCTGCTGGAGGAGCACCGGGTCCAGGGCATCCTGATCACCCCGGTTGGCGACGCCGACCGGCGGCTGGCCCCGCTGCAGCAGCGCGGCACCCCGGTCATCCTGGTCGACAGCCGGTCGCCGTCGGGCCGCCAGTGCTCGGTCGCGGTGGACGACGTGCTGGGCGGCGACGCGGCCATGACTCATCTGCTGGCCGAGGGTCACGAGCGGATCAGCTTCGTGGGCGGGCCGGTCAGCCTGCGGCAGGTCGCCGACCGGCGGGACGGCGCGGTCCGGGCCCTGGTCCGGGCGGGCCGGCCGGCCGACGACCTCGAGTTCATCGAGACCAGCGCGCTCAACGTCGCCGCCGGCCAGCGGGCCGGCGCCGAGATCGCCGCCCTGCCGCCCCGGCAGCGGCCGACCGCCGCGTTCTGCGCCAACGACCTGGTCGCCCTGGGCCTGCTCCAGGAGATGACGCGGCACCGGATCCGGGTGCCCGACGACCTGGCCATCGTGGGCTACGACGACATCGAGTTCGCGGCCGCGGCGGCGGTGCCGCTGTCGTCGGTCCGCCAGCCCCGCCAGGAGCTGGGCCGGATGGCGGCCCAGCTGCTGCTGGAGGAGGCGCTGGGTCACGAGGGGCACAAGCACCGCCAGGTGATCTTCCAGCCGGAGCTGGAGGTGCGCCAGTCCAGCCAGGCCCGCCCCCACCCGGTGCGCTCCCGCCCGCCCGGCGGGGTGTTCGTGCACGTGAGCGAGCCGCATGGGTGAAGATGGGGAGATGGATCTTCCCGTCATGCCGCCGGTCGCCCCCATGCTGGCCAAGTCGGTCAAGGACATCCCGGACGGCCCGCTGAGCTTCGAGCCGAAGTGGGACGGCTTCCGGTCGGTCATCTTCCGCGACGGCGATGAGGTCGAGATCGGCAGCCGCAACGAGCGGCCGATGACCCGCTACTTCCCCGAGGTCGTGGCGGCCATCCAGGCCAACATGCCCCCGCGCTGCGTCATCGACGGCGAGATCGTGATCCCCGACCAGGCCCGCCAGAAGCTGGACTTCGACGCGCTGCTCCAGCGCATTCACCCGGCCGACAGCCGCGTGCGGCTGCTGGCCGAGCAGACGCCGGCCTCGTTCGTGGCCTTCGACCTGCTGGCGCTGGGCGACGAGGACTGCACGGCGCTGCCGTTCGAGCAGCGGCGGGCCCGGCTGGAGGAGGCGCTGGCCGGCGTGGCCGCCCCGGTGTACGTCACCCCGGCGACCAGGGACCGCGAGCTGGCGGTGCAGTGGTTCTCCCAGTTCGAGGGGGCGGGCCTGGACGGGGTGGTGGCCAAGCCGCTGGACGGTCCTTACGAGCCCGACAAGCGGGTCATGTTCAAGGTCAAGCACGAGCGGACGGCCGACTGCGTGGTGGCCGGCTACCGAGTGCACAAGAGCGGGCCCGGCGCCATCGGCTCGCTGCTGCTCGGCCTGTATGACGGCACCGGCCGGCTGGCCAGCGTGGGGGTGGTCGGCGCGTTCCCGATGGCCCGGCGCCGCGAGCTGTTCACCGAGCTCCAGCCGCTGGTCACGACGTTCGAGGACCACCCGTGGAACTGGGCCGCCACGCAGCCGGGCGTGCGGCACCCGCGCGCCTCGGAGGCCAGCCGTTGGAACGCGGGCAAGGACCTGTCGTTCATCCCGCTGCGCCCCGAGCGGGTGGTCGAGGTGCGCTACGAGCACATGGAGGGCACGCGGTTCCGGCACACCGCGCAGTTCATCCGCTGGCGCCCGGACCGCGAGCCGGCGTCCTGCGGGTTCGAGCAGCTGGAGGAGCCAGTCCGCTACGACCTGGCCCAGCTGCTCCCAGCTGGCAGCTAGGGCACCCGGCGCGAGGACACCACGGGCTAGGCCACCACGGGCTAGGACACCACGGGCTAGGCCACCGGGCCGCTAGTGCACCAGGCAGCTCGGCGTCGCCGCCCCGCTGCCGTCCAGCTCCCGCTCCACCGTGGCCTGATGGAGCTTGACCGGCGGCGCGGCCGGGAACGCCTGGGCCAGGGCCTGGGCGATGTCGCGGGAGCGGACCGCGTAGCCCGGCGAGGTGTAGTGGATGCCGTCGGAGATGAACCAGCGCCGCTGGGCCACCGATGCCCAGTCGTAGACGCGCATGTTCGGGTAGCGCGGGCAGGCCCGCAGCAGCGCCTGGTCCCACATCCGCATGTCGTGCTCGGAGTACGGCCCGCTGTGCAGCAGCGACACCACGTTGATCCACATCACCGGCTGGTGGCCGATCACCGCCATCATGCGCTGGATGCGCTGGGCCACGTCGACGTTGGAGCCCACGAACACGTCAGCGGTGTCGTTGGTGCCCAGCGCCAGCACCCAGCAGCCGCGGTAGCCGTGCCGGATCAGCCGCTGGGCGACGGTGGCGGCATTGGGCTGACCCTGCAGGGTCTCGACGATCGACCGGCCCCCGGAGATCTCCCAGGTCACCTGCCGGACGCCGACGTCGCCGTACTGCGTGGACAGCCGGAGCGCCCGGTTGGGCAGGTAGTTGGGCGAGTTCAGCCCGTCGGAGGTGGAGTCGCCGACGTGCACCACTGACCGGCAGGAGGAGCGCGGCGCCAGGGCGCCGGCCTGGCCCTCCCCCTTAGCCCCGGCCCCGCTCGAGTCCGACGAGGGCTGCGTGAGCTGCTGGGTGGAGGTGCCGTTGCGCGGCGTGGCCGTGATCAGCGACCCGGTGAGCTGGGATGTCGCGGCGGGCGTGATGGCCGGGATCAGCCCGGCCAGGCAGGCGCCGGCCAGGCCGAGCACGCCGGCCCCGGAGGCCAGCGCGGCCACGGCCGGGCGG
>JBOHCO010001337.1:0-1549 GCA_050698895.1 Streptosporangiaceae bacterium | reverse complement strand
GCTGAACAGGCTCAACAGAAAGGTCACCGTGACCCAGCTCACCGAGTACTACCGCCATCGCGCCGCCGAGTACGACGCCGTCTACGCCAAGCCCGAGCGCCAGGACGACCTGGCCACGCTCCACCGCCTGCTGCCGCCGCTGGTCCAGGGCCGCCAGGTACTTGAGGTCGCGGCCGGCACCGGCTACTGGACCCGCACGCTGTCCCAGTCCGCCGCCGCGATCACCGCCACCGACCTGAATCCAGAGACCCTGGACGTGGCCCGGGCCAGGGACTACGGCCCGGCCGACGTCACATTCCGCCGCGCCGACGCCTTCGCGCTGGACGAGGTGCCAGGCCGGTTCGACACCGCGTTCATCGGGTTCTTCTGGTCCCACATCCTGCGGGCCGACGTGCCGCGCTTCCTGGCCGGCCTGCACGCGCGCCTGGGGCCGGGCGCGCGGGTGATCGTGCTGGACAACCGGTTCGTGGCCGGCAGCAGCACGCCGCTCAGCCGCACCTCCGCGGCCGGCGACGCCTACCAGCACCGGACGCTCAGCGACGGGCGCGGCTACGAGATCGTGAAGAACTTCCCGGACCGCGGTCAGGTCAGCGCGGACGTCGCAGCGGTCGCGGGCGACGTGAGCTGGACCGAGCTGAGCTATTTCTGGCTGGCCACCTGCGTGCTCGCCTAGCCGCGCGCCGGCCTAACCGCGCGCCGGACTGGCTCTGCCGGACTAGCCAGCGCCGGAGACGGCCACCGCGACCGGGAAGTTCCCGACCCGGATAGGCGCGAAGGCGTGCCGGGTGCGGGTGCTGACCAGGCTGACCTGGCCCGAGTAGCTGTCCACCACCGCCGTGCCGCCCGCCACCGTCAGCGTGGTCGGGTAGGAGTACAGCCCGACCGAGATCGGCTTCCCGCGCCGGCCGGTCGCGGCGTCGATGGGCGTCACCGTGCCGGAGATCGTGCCGACCACGTACGCCGTGCCGCCGGACACGGCCACCGCGGCCGGCGAGTAGCCGACCCGGATGGTCCGGGCCCGCCCGGTCGCGGTGATGATCGCGGGGTGCTTCTGCCCGCCACGGTAGGGAGCGCGACGCGCCCGGTCCACTGTTGGCGCTGAAACAGTCGCTGGCCGAAGGGTGAATGCCGGGCCGTCGGTGACCAGCCCCGGCGACCGGCCCGTGGGGTTGAGCGGGTCACGGGTGATAGACACGTCTCATGAGCGAACTGCCCATCCCTGACCTAGCCGACGTGCTCAGTGCCCGGCAGCGCATCGCGCCGTACCTGGCCCCGACCCCGCTCTACCGCTACCCGTCGCTGGACGCCCTGACCGGCGCCCAACTCCGGGTCAAGCACGAGAACCATCAGCCCGTCGGGGCGTTCAAGGTACGCGGCGGCATCAACCTGGTCAGCCAGCTCAGCCCAGCCGAGCGGGAGGCCGGCGTCATCTCCGCCTCGACCGGCAACCACGGCCAGTCGGTGGCCTACGCGGCCCACCTGTTCGGCGTGCGCGCGATCATCTGCATGCCCGAGCAGGCCAACCCGGTCAAGGTGGAGTCGATGCAGG
>JBOHCO010001336.1:0-1860 GCA_050698895.1 Streptosporangiaceae bacterium | reverse complement strand
TCGTCAGTCGAGCCCGTGAGGTGCGCCAACACCTCGCGGGCTCGCTTACGTCCGTGGGCGATACTGGGATCGAACCAGTGACCTTCCGCGTGTGAAGCGGACGCTCTCCCGCTGAGCCAATCGCCCCCATCTGCGGCTTAGATCGGGTGCCGCAGCGGCGAACACAGCGTAGCGCATCCGCCGACTTTCGGCGGCCAGGCACCAGCCACAGCATCGCCCACCGCGCATCTCCGGCGCCGTCCCGTTCCGGCCCTCCGCCCCTCCGTTCCGGCCCGCTGCCGCCACCGCGAGATTCCGCCCGCCAGGCCGGTGCGGGGCGAAACGTGTATCGCTTTCTGTCCAGTTTTGCGGGGGCAGATTCAGACCCCGATCGCTCGTCGAATCAAGCGAAATCCGGGGAAATACCGACTCTCACGTATCGTCGGGGCGCATGCCGACGCGGCAGGTCATCACCAGGTTGTTCAGTGAGACGAAGGTCACATGGCGTCGTGGGGCGGCATGGAACAGGACGCGCCAGAAACCGTGTTTTATCTCCGAAGCGTTTGACCGGGTCGAGCCTAGTCGGGCTGGTTTTGTTGATCAGTGACCGAGGTTAGGAGTGGCTCGTTTCGCGGAATCAACCTCCCGCGATGACATTCCAGCGGCACGTTATGCGCCATAAGGCTTGCCAAACGCATACCAATAAAGAAGCCCGGCAATCCGGGACACGACAAGGCAAAGGTCTGACCCCGATGATGAACAGCAGTGCGACCGTGTCCGCCGAGCTCGGACTCAGTCTGGTGGTTCCCGAGCACGGGGTCGTTCCCCTCGTGGCCAGCCTCTACTACAGCGCCGACGACCCGTACGCCATCCGCATGGCCTTTCACGTGGGCGCCGACGAGCCCGTCGAGTGGATCTTTGCCAGGGAGCTGCTGACCGCAGGCCTTGAGGGCCACGCGGGCGAGGGCGACGTCCAGGTCTGGCCGTCCGACGAGCACGGCCGCGAACTGCTGAACCTGGCGCTTTCGTCCCCGTTCGGGGAGGCGCATTTCGAGGCGCCGCGCGTCGCGACGGCCGCGTTCCTCGCCCGCACCTTCGAGATGATCGCCGAAGGCGCCGAGAGTGAGTTCCTCGATGTCGACGACGAGCTCGACGATCTTCTCTGGCGGGCCTAACGCGCCCGGCCCGGGCATTATCCGCGCGCGAACGACTCAATTCCGCCTAACGCCCATCGCCCGAGTTATCCGACCTGCCCGGCAATGACGCCAGGCTTTTTCCGGACAGTTCCCCGATGACGTGACGGACGATAACAAGCCGATATGGCCCCGCACCTGTCATTCCGTACATTTCCAGGTTGCCCGGGCGCTGTCGCCCGGCCCGCCTCGGCTGGGCGTGGCCCGGGGGCGCGGTCTGGCCGGACCGGGCCGAGCGCGGCTGGCCTGGGCGCACGGGTCGCCGTCCGCTCCGCGGGAACGGGGTCCGGTAGCGACAGGTCGCGCCCGCGCGCGGAGTCGAGTTTGCGGGCCGGGCAGGATCGGCTACAGTTCTTCACGCACGCTTTCGGCGTCCGGGATCATCGCCCGGAGTAGCTGGCAGCAGGCGGACGTGGCTCAGTTGGTAGAGCATCACCTTGCCAAGGTGAGGGTCGCGGGTTCGAATCCCGTCGTCCGCTCGGAAGTGCCGGAAGCCGTCTCGCGCGCCGACGGCCAGCACGGCTCAGCGATACTCGGGCCCATCCCCTCGGGGACGGGCCTGTGGCGGAATGGCCGAGTGGCTTAGGCAAGGGCCTGCAAAGCCCTGTACGCGGGTTCGATTCCCGCTTCCGCCTCGGCGGGCGGTTAGCTCAGCGGGAGAGCACTTCCCTGACACGGAAGGGGTCAC
>JBOHCO010001335.1:0-1640 GCA_050698895.1 Streptosporangiaceae bacterium | reverse complement strand
GGCCACCGCTGCGCTGCTGGTCGGCATCGCGACCTGGCTGGCCCGCACCGCGCCCGGTGACCTGGCCCCGCCGCCCGGCCGGTGACCAGCCCCGCGCCGCGCCCGGAGCGGCGTCCGGCGGCCTGGTGCAACCCGGTCTATAGGCCGGATCATCCGAACTGGTGATGATGGCCTGCCCGTATTAGGGGTACGCTCCTATCTCTTCGCCTGGATGGGCTTGACGGTGCCCTGGACGGGCTTGACGGCACGCGGCGGACTCAGCGGAAGGCGGCAATGGAGTTCGAGGAGCTGTGGGAGTCGCTGCTGCCGCTCGGGCGGGATGCGGGCACCGGCGGCTATCGCCGGTACTCCTGGACTGAGGCGGAAACCGGCTGCCGCGGCTGGTTCGCCAAGTCCGCGACCATGCTCGGGCTGCGGACGGACTGCGACCGCAACGGCAACCTGTGGGCCTGGTGGGGGCGGCCCGGTCCCGGCACCATCGCGACCGGCAGCCACCTGGACTCGGTGCCCGACGGCGGCGCGTTCGACGGCCCGCTCGGGGTAGCGTCGGCCTTCGCCGCCATCGGCCAGCTGCGCCAGCAGGGATTCCGGCCCGCCCGGCCGGTGGCGGTGGCGGCGTTCACCGAGGAAGAGGGGGCCCGCTTCGGCGTGGCCTGCCTGGGCAGCCGGCTGCTGACCGGCGCGGTGGACCCGGACGCGGCCCGCGCGCTGACCGACGCCGACGGGGTGAGCCTGGCCGAGGCCATGCGGGCGGCGGGCCGGGACCCGGTGCTGCTGGGCCCGGACGAGGAGCTGCTGGCCAGCCTGGACGCTTACGTGGAACTGCACATCGAGCAGGGCCGCGCGCTGGCTGACCTGGATGCGCCGGTGGGCATCGCGGAGGGCATCTGGCCGCACGGGCGGTGGCGGCTGGAGTTCACCGGGCGGGCCGACCACGCCGGGACGACGCGGCTGGCTGACCGGCACGACCCGATGCTGCCCTACGCGACGATGGTGCTGGCCGCGCGGGACGCGGCGGCCGGGCATGGCGCGCTGGCCACGGTCAGCAAGGTGGTGGCCGAGCCCGGCGGCGCGAACGGGATCAGCTCGGCGGTGCGGGCCTGGCTCGACGCCCGTGCGCCGGACGAGGCCACGCTGGGCCTGCTGGTGGACGAGGTCAGCGCGGCGGCGCGGGCCGCGGCGGAGCGGCACGGGGTCGGCTTCGGGATGCGGCGCGAGTCGGTGACGCCGCTGGTCTCGTTCGACCCGGGCCTGCTTGACCGGCTGTCGGGAGTGCTCGGGGCGGGCACGCCGGTGCTGCCGACGGGGGCGGGCCACGACGCGGGGGTGCTGGCGGCCCGGCTGCCCACGGCCATGCTGTTCGTGCGCAACCCGACCGGGGTCTCGCACTCGCCCGCGGAGTACGCCGACCCGGCCGACTGCCAGGCGGGCGTGGCCGCGCTGGCGGCGGTGCTGGGCGCGGGCACGCCGGTGCTGCCGACCGGGGCGGGCCACGACGCCGGGGTGCTGGCGGCCCGGCTGCCGACGGCGATGCTGTTCGTGCGCAACCCGACCGGGGTCTCGCACTCGCCCGCCGAGCACGCCGAGCCGGCCGACTGCGCGGCCGGGGTGCGGGCGCTCGCCACCGTGCTGGAGGACCT
>JBOHCO010001334.1:0-3054 GCA_050698895.1 Streptosporangiaceae bacterium | reverse complement strand
CGCTGGTGCCGGGCGGGGTCTGGCAGCGCGCCGCGCCCGCGGGCACCGAGCCGGTGCTGGTCAGCTGCGTGGTCGCACCGGGCTTCGACTTCGCCGACTTCCGCGTGTACTCGATCGCCGGCCGCGTGCCGTCCGGCCACAGCTCGGGGGTGGTGGTGCCGGTCCGCCGGTCGATGAGCAAGGTCCGCTCGCCGACCTCGGCCAGCGCGACGGACCGGCGCCGGGCCCAGGGGTCGTCGGCGGCCAGCGCGCAGTAGCGCCGCTCGTGGCCGACGACGGCGCTGGCGAAGCGGTGCTCGTCCACCGTGGTGCGCACCACGGCGAGGTCGCAGATGCCCTCGGACAGGCCGCCGGTGGCGGAGTTGGTCCGGACCAGGTGCAGCTCGACGTCGGGGTACCGGGCCGCCCAGCGGCGCTGGAACTCCGCGGTGTGCCGGCCCATGGCCGACCAGGCGTGGCCGACGCGCAGCCGGGTGTGCCCGGTGCTGGCCTCGGCGACCAGGTCGTCGGCCTCGGCCAGCAGGTGCCGGGCCCGGGCCAGGACCTGGACGCCGGCCGTGGTCGGGGTGACGCTGCGGCTGGTCCGGTGCAGCAGCCGCGCCCCGAGCACCTCCTCCAGCGCGATCAGGGTCCGGGACACCGCGGCCTGGGAGATGCCCAGCTCGATGGCGGCGTCGGTGAAGCTGCCCGAGTCCACGATGGCGACCAGGCAGCGCAGGTGCCGCAGCTCAAGGTCCATGCGTCAAGCGTATAGATGGCCGCGTGCATGCATTTTGCGTATGCGCCAGGGCGGCGCATGATTCCGGGCATGACCACCTCAGGCAGGCAGCAGGCGGCGGGCATGGCCATGATGACCGGCAGCGCGCTGGCCAACCAGGCGGGCGCGGCCACGGCGGCGCTGGCCTTCCCTGGGCTGGGGCCGGCCGGGGTGGTGGCGGTGCGGCAGTGGGTGGCCGCGGTGGCCCTGCTCGCGGTCGGCCGCCCCCGGGTGCGGTCGTTCACCTGGGCGCAGTGGTGGCCGGTGCTGGCCCTGGCGGTGGTCTTCGCCACGATGAACCTGTCGCTGTACACGGCGATCGACCGGATCGGGCTGGGCCTGGCGGTGACCCTGGAGTTCCTGGGGCCGCTGGCCGTGGCGCTGGCCGCCTCGCGCCGCCTGGCCGACCTGGGCTGCGCGCTGGTCGCCGGGGGCGCGGTGCTCGTGCTGGCCCGTCCGCAGCCGGCCACCGATTACCTGGGCCTCGCGCTCGGCCTGCTGGCCGCCGTCTGCTGGGCCTCCTACATCCTGCTCAACCGGGTCGTCGGCAGCCGGCTGCCCGGCGCGCAGGGACCGGCCGCGGCGGCCGGCGTCTCGGCGCTGCTGTACATCCCGGTGGGGATCGTGGTCCTGCTGCACACCCACCCGGCGCTGCGCGACCTCGGCGAGGCGGCCGCCGCGGGCATCCTGTGCTCGGCGATCCCGTTCCTGTCCGACATGCTGGCCCTGCGCCGCGTCTCGACGCGGTTCTTCGGGGTATTCATGAGCGTCAACCCGGTGGTGGCGGCGCTGGCCGGCCTGGTCGTCCTCGGCCAGTCACTGGCCCGGGCCCAGTGGCTGGCCATCGCGGCCATCGCGGCCGCCAACGCGGTCAGCGTGGCGCACCGGCCCGCCCGTGGAGCCACTGACCCCGCCAGCGCCCCCGCTAGCCCCCCGCCCCAGCCAGCCGCCCAGCCGACCGGTGTAGCAGTCGGTCACCGGGGTATCACCGGCTGAAGCGGGCAGCAACCGGGGGAGCCATGGCCAAGAAGACCGAGATGATCGAGCATCGCCTTTGTGACCTTTGCGGTCAGGAGATGATGCCCGACGACGTCGTCACGCTGCATCGCAGCGACAACAAGTTCTCTGCGGCCAAGCTGGCCACGCTGGGCGCGCTGGGCTCGCAGCCCGGCCAGCCGCACGTTGACATCTGCCCGGCCTGCCGCAAGCGCCCGGTCAGCGACGTGCTCGAGCTGATGTACCCGGCCCCGAACTGACCCGGGCCCGCCGGGCCTCCGGCCCCGTGCCAGACTGATCCTGGCCGCTGAACGGAGGCATGCATGACCGGCCCGCAGGACCCGCCGCCGGGGGTGGACCCATCCCGGCCCAGCCCGGCGCGCGTCTATGACTACCTGCTGGGCGGCCAGCAGAACTTCGAGTCGGACCGGGCCGCGGCCGAGCTGCTCAAGTCGCGGGCGCCCGAGCTGGTCGACTCGGCCTGGGCCAACCGGGGCTTTCATCAGCGGGCGGCCAGCTGGATCGCCCGGCAGGGCGTCCGCCAGTTCATCGACATCGGCTCCGGGCTGCCGACCGTCGGCAACACCCACGAGGTGGTCCGGCGGGTCGCCCCAGGGACCCGGGTGGTCTACGTGGACAGCGACCCGCTGGTGCGGGGCCACGGCGGCGAGCTGCTGCGCGACGACCCGGCCAGCCGGGTGATCCTGGCTGACATGCGCGACCCGGACGCCGTGCTCGGCCACCCCGACCTGCGTGCCGTCATCGACTTCAGCCAGCCGGCCGGCCTGCTGCTCACCGCGGTGCTGCACTTCGTCGCCGACGAGAGCGGCCCGCAGGCGCTGGTCAAGCAGTACCTGGACGCGCTGGCGCCGGGCAGCTACCTGGCCCTGTCGCACATGACCAACGACCAGAAGCCGCCGCAGGCCGTCCAGGTGCTGGCCGAGGTCGGCCAGCGCGCGGCGGGCGGCAGCTTCCACCGCACCAAGGACGAGATCCGCGGGTTCTTCGACGGCCTGCGGCTGGTCGCGCCCTACCCCGGCGCCGACCTGGACGTGACCTGGGTCGGGCTGTGGGGCTGCGA
Organism: Streptosporangiaceae bacterium; assembly: GCA_050698895.1. Taxonomy (GTDB): domain Bacteria; phylum Actinomycetota; class Actinomycetes; order Streptosporangiales; family Streptosporangiaceae; genus DASUBV01. Next base: position 220 of record JBOHCO010001334.1, on the reverse strand, counting down.
GGACCCGGCCCTGGCCGACTCCGAGGGCTCCCGCTGGCTGTACTGCGGCGTGGCCGAGAAGTAGCGCCGAGAAAGCCGAGAAGTACCTCAGCCGCGCGCCGAGCGGGCCCGGTAGGCCGTCACCCGGGCCCGGCTGGCGCACCGCGCCGAGCAGTAACGGCGCGGCGAGCCGCCGCCGGTGGCCGCGAACGGGGCGCCGCAGCCGGGCGCCGCGCACAGC
>JBOHCO010001333.1:0-8467 GCA_050698895.1 Streptosporangiaceae bacterium | reverse complement strand
GGGCCAGCCCGGAGGCCACCGCGGCGGCCGCGCCGCCGCTGGACCCGCCGGCTGACCGGCTCAGGTCCCACGGGGTGCGGGCGGGCGGGCCGATCTTGGTCTCGGTGTAGCAGGGCAGCCCGAACTCCGGCGTCGCGGTCTTGCCGGTGATCACGATGCCGGCCTGGCGGAGCTCGGCGACGACATAGTCGTCCTCCGGAGCGACGGTGTCGGCATAGGCGGTGCTGCCCAGGGTCATCCGCACCCCGGCGACCATGTTCAGGTCCTTGATCGGGATCGGCACGCCGGTCAGCGGGGGCAGCGGCGCGGCGGAGCCGTTCTTGCGGGCGGCCGCGACGGCCTTCTCCGCGGCGGCGGCCTGCTCGCGGGCCAGCTCGTGCGTCACCGTGTAGAACGCGCCGACCTGCTCATTCAGCCGGTCAATGCGGCCCAGGTAATGATCGGTAATCTCGACTGGGGACAGCTGCCCGTCCCGGATCGCTGCTGCCTGCTCGGTCACCGTGAGGTCATGAATGTCGGCCACGATCCGAACAGTAGAACGTGACGGCCCGCCCGGTCTATGCCGGGGCCCGGTCCGGTGGTCCGGCCCGGTTCGGGTCCTTCGGCCGGATCCGGGCTCAGACGACGAGCTTTGGTTACTGGTGGTCACCATGGTCACGGCTCAATTACTCTGAGGCACGTGGACCACGAGACCGGGCCCGATACGGCGCCAATCGGTCGGGTGGTGCCGGGCCGGGACCCCGCCATTCCCGAGCCAAACCGGCCCTCCCCTGGCGGTCGCTCGCCCTGGCCCGCCGACCTGGCCCGCCCGGCGCCGATCGAGCCGCCCGAGCCCGCGGGACCGGGCCTGCTGGCCGACCCGCGCGTGCCGGTCTGGATCCGGCGGACCATCCTGGCCCTGATCGCGGGCGGCGCCGTTACGCTGTGGCAGGACTGGCGCTGGGGACTGACCGCGGCCGCCGTGGTCGCCATTGCGGACACCGTTTACCAGTCCAAGGCGATGTCGCCGATCCCGGCCGACGTGCGTGCCCTTTCGGCGCGGCGGCGCACCCGGCACCGGCTGGCGATGCTGCGGCCGGCCGGCTACCTGGCCCTGCACGAGCGGGCCATCCCCGGCACCGACTCGATCATCGATCACCTGGTCATCGGCCCGGCCGGGGTGTACGCCGTGGACTCTGAGCGGTGGGACCGCCGGCTGCCGGTCCGCACCACGGCCGGCGGCCAGAACGCCAGCGGCGTGCTCTACCACGGCCCGTTCAGCCAGTCCCCGCGGCTGGCCCACGCGCGCTGGGAGGCGGCCATGGCGGCCAGCCTGATCGGTGCCGAGCTGGGCCAGGAGATCAATGTCAGCGCGGTCATGGTGATCTACGGCCCGACCGTTCCGTGGGGCGTGGCCACCCTCCGGGACGTGGACGTGTTCAGCGGCAGCCGGATCCGCAAGTTCTTCCGGCGGCAGAAGCGCCGGGCCCGCGGCCACCGCCTGGGCGCGGAGGAGATCGACGAGATCTACGCCGCCGCCGAGCAGGCCCTGCCGCCGGCCGACTAGCCCGCTCGGCCACCGCCCCGGCTGCCCGGCGGGCCGGGCACGCATCGGGGTTTGGCTGACCCGCCGGGTCCGCTCGGCGTGCCGCCCGGCCCGGATTTGGCCGACCCGGTGTGCCCGGCCGGCGGGTCGGCCAGGCCCGGATTTGGCCGACCCGGTGGGCCCGGCCGGCGTGCCGGGCAGACACTCTGGGTTTGGAACACGCGCGCCTGGCCCGGCCGGCGCGCCGGGCACGCCCCGGGGTTTGGCTGACCCGCCTGGCCTGGCCGCTGTGTGCTTACCGGGGAGATGCCTGACGGTTCGGCCGGGGACATGCCTGACACGTTTGCGTGCCGGGCAGGCCCGGGGTTTGGCTGACCGGCCGGGCCTGGCCGGCGTGATGGCCGGGCCCGGGAGTTTTGGATCACGCGCCGGCCAGGCCTCGGAGTTGGGCTGACCGGCCGGGCCCGGCCGGCGTACCGGGCGGGCCCGGGGTTTGGATCACGCGCCTGCCTGGCCGGCGTGCCGGCCGGGCCCGCGGGGTTTGGCTGACGCGCCTGGCCTGGCCGGCGTGCCGGGCAGGGCCGGCGCCGGCTTACCCTGTGACCCTTGGTTACTTGGTCGGAGGGCGGGCTGTGGCGGCGTTGAAGGACTGGGTGGCGGGCGCGCGGCCGCGCACGCTGCCCGCGGCGGTCGTGCCGGTCGTGGTCGGGTCGGGCGTGGCCGCGGGCTACGGCCGGTTCTCGCTCTGGCGGGCCGCGCTGGCCCTGATCGTGGCCCTGGCCCTGCAGATCGGGGTCAATTACGCCAACGACTACAGCGACGGGATCCGCGGCACCGACGAGGTGCGGGTGGGCCCGGTCCGGCTGGTGGCCTCGGGGCTGGCCCGGCCCCGGCAGGTGCTGGCCGCCGCCCTGGCCTCGTTCTTCGTCGCGGGCGTGGCCGGCCTGGTGCTGGCCGCGGTGACCTCGTGGTGGCTGCTGCTGGTCGGGCTGGCCGCGGTGGCCGCGGCCTGGTTCTACACCGGCGGCAGCCGACCCTACGGCTACCGCGGGCTCGGCGAGGTGTCGGTGTTCGTGTTCTTCGGCGTGGTCGCCGTGGCGGGCACCGCCTACGTGCAGACCCGGACGCTGACCTGGCTGGAGCTGGTCGCGGCCGCGCCAGTGGGCCTGCTGGCCTGCGCGCTGCTGATCATCAACAACCTGCGCGATATCCCCACCGACCGGAAGACCGGCAAGCGGACGCTGGCCGTCCTGCTCGGCGACCAGCGCACCCGGGCGCTGTACACGAGTTGCGTGCTGGTCCCGTTCTGCGTGGCCGCGGCGCTGGCCCCGGTCGCGCCGCTGTGCCTGGCCGCGCTGGCCGCCGTCCCGCTGGCCTTCGCGCCGGTCCGGCTGGTCCGCCAGGGCGTCACCGGCCGCGCGCTCATCGCCGCCCTGGGCCAGACCGGCCGCCTGCAGCTGGCCTTCGGCGCCCTGCTCACCCTGGGCCTGGCCATCCGCTAGACCGCGGACCAGCTACCTGGGGTCCTCGGCGGTGGCGTCGGCGTCCTTGAGTACCTCGGGAATGGCTTCGGCACCGTCCAGGATCTCGGGTACCGGGTCGGCCTCAACCAGCTGCGGGACCAGGCCCGCCTCGCTCACCGCCTCGCGGACCGGATCGGAGCCGGTCAGGGCGCCAGCCGGCGCGGCTCCGTTGGGCACCTGCGGCACGGGAGGCACCGGAGGCACCGGGTGCTCGCCGTCGCGCGACCGCGGCACTGCGTGCGGCTGGGACCGCGGCTCCCGGCGCTCACCGCTTCCAGCCGCAGCGCCAGGACCAGCCTCGCGGCCGCCGGCCTCGGCCGGGGCCGTTCCGGGCTGGCCGTCGGCAGGGCCGAACGCGCTGCTCAGGGCCTTCAGGGCCCCGGTCAGCTCGCTGGGGATCATCCAGACCGTGCTGCCGGGGCCCTGGGCCAGCTGCGGCAGCGTCTGGAGGTACTGGTAGGCCAGCAGCTTGGGGTCCGGGTCCCCCGCGTGGATGGACTCGAAGACGGTGGTGATGGCCTGGGCCTGGCCTTCGGATCGCAGGATAGCGCTCTGCTTGTCGCCCTCGGCCCGCAGGATGGTGCCCTGCTTGTCGCCGTCCGCGGTGAGGATCTGGGACTGGCGGATGCCCTCGGCGTTGAGGATCGCGGCGCGCTTCTCCCGCTCCGCCCGCATCTGCTTCTCCATCGCGTCCTTGACGCTCTGCGGCGGGTCGATCGCCTTGATCTCGACCCGGGTCACCCGGATCCCCCACTTGCCGGAGGCGTCGTCCAGCACGCCGCGCAGCATCGTGTTGATCTGGTCCCGCGAGGTCAGGCTCTGCTCCAGGTCCATCGACCCGATGACGCTGCGCAGCATCGTGGCGGTGAGCTGCTCGATCGCCTGGATGTAGTTGACGATCTCGTAGTCGGCGGCCCGCGGATCGGTCACCTGGAAGAACAGCACCGTGTCGATCTTGACAACCAGGTTGTCCTCAGTGATGACCGGCTGGCCGAGGAAGGAGACCACCTGCTCCCGCAGGTCAATCAGGGGCTTGACCCGGTCGACCAGCGGGATGATGAAGTTCATCCCCGGCTCCAGGGTCTTGCGGTAGCGGCCCAGCCGCTCCACGTTCCTGGCCTTGGCCTGGGGCACGATCCGCACTGTCCGCAGGGCGACCAGCAGCACCAGCAGGCCGATGACTATCCCGACGATCCCGACCGGATCCATGGCGGCTACTCCCTCGGGTACACGAGCGCTGTCGCGCCCTCGATGTGCAGCACGTCCACCCGCGTGCCAGCCGGGATGACGAGCGTCTCGTCGTAGGGCCGTGCCGTCCAGACGTCGGCGCCGATGCGGACCCGGCCGCCGTCGGCGCTGACCTCCTCGGTGACCGTGGCCGAGCGGCCCACGAGCGCAGCGGTGCCGCTGCGCAGCAGGGGTGGCTGCCTGACGTGACGCATGGCGAGCGGCCGGGCCACGCCCAGGCCGACCACGGAGACGACCGCGAAGGCGCCGAACTGGGCTCCCAGCGGCGCCCCGGCGGCGCCCGCCACGGCAGCAGCAAGTGCGCCGACGGCGACAAGGCCGAACGCGAGCGTCACGGTGACGATCTCGACCGCGCCCAGCACCGCGGCGATGATGAGCCAGACGATCCAGGTTCCCACCGCAGCGCTCCGATAGCGAAACGTCATTCAGCTTTAACTCGACAGTAACCCCGACACCGCTGTTTGTGCATCCCGGCTGGCGTAGGACCATGGACTGACTGACATCACGGAGGTCTGGTCATGGCCGTAATCACCGAGCCGTCCTACAGTCACGGCATCTACCCCACCGCGCTGATCGGCGAGACCATCGGCACCAACCTGCGCGAGGCGGCCACGGCGTTTCCGGGGAACGAGGCGCTGGTGGACGTGCCGTCGGGGCGGCGCTGGACCTACGGCCAGCTCGACAGCGACACCGACGCCGTGGCCCTCGGGCTGGCGGGCCTGGGCATCGGCACGGGCGACCGGGTCGGGATCTGGGCCCCGAACTGCGCCGAGTGGGTGCTGACCCAGTACGCGACGGCCAAGATCGGGGCCATCCTGGTCAACATCAACCCGGCCTACCGCAGTCACGAGCTGGGCTACGTGCTGGGCCAGTCGGGCGTCCGGCTGCTGATCAGCGCGGAGAGCTTCAAGACCAGCGACTACCGGGCCATGGTCGAGGAGGTCCGCGGCGGCGGCGGACTCGACGGACTGGAGCGGGTCATCTACATCGGCACGCAGGACTGGGACGACCTGGTGGCGGCGGGGTCAGTCACGCTGGCCGAGGGCGGCGAGGCCGAGCTCGGGCGGCGCGGGGACGCGCTGGCCTTCGACGACCCGATCAACATCCAGTACACCAGCGGGACCACCGGCTTCCCCAAGGGCGCCACGCTGTCCCACCACAACATCGTGAACAACGGGTTCTTCGTCGGCGAGGGCTGCCGGTACACCACTGCCGACCGGGGCTGCGTGCCGGTGCCGTGCTACCACTGCTTCGGCATGGTGATGGGCAACCTGGGCGCCACCACGCACGGCTCCTGCATCGTGATCCCGGCCCCCGGCTTCGACCCGGCCGCCACGCTGGCGGCGGTGGAGGCCGAGCGCTGCACCTCGCTGTACGGCGTGCCGACCATGTTCATCGCCGAGCTGGCCCTGCCCGACTTCGGGCGGTATGACCTGACCTCGCTGCGCACCGGCATCATGGCCGGCTCGCCGTGCCCGGTCGAGGTGATGAAGCGCGTGGTCAGCGAGATGCACATGGAGCAGGTGACGATCTGCTACGGGATGACCGAGACGTCCCCGGTGTCCACCCAGACCACGGCGGACGACGACATGGAGCGGCGGGTGTCCACGGTGGGCCGGGTCGGGCCGCACCTGGAGGTCAAGGTCATCGACCCGGAGACCGGCCTGGTGCTGCCGCGCGGCGCGAACGGCGAGCTGTGCACCCGCGGCTACTCGGTGATGCTCGGCTACTGGAACGAGCCGGGGAAGACGGCCGAGGCCATCGACGCGGCCCGGTGGATGCACACTGGTGACCTGGCCGTGATGGACGAGGCCGGCTACCTGAACATCGTGGGCCGGATCAAGGACCTGGTCATCCGGGGCGGCGAGAACGTCTACCCGCGCGAGGTGGAGGAGTTCCTGTACCGGCACGAGGCCATTGAGGACGTCCAGGTCATCGGGGTGCCGGACGCCAGGTACGGCGAGGAGCTGTGCGCCTGGGTGAAGCTGCGGCCCGGTGCCGAGCTGAGCGAGGAGGCCGTCCGCGAGTTCTGCCAGGGCCAGATCGCGCATTACAAGGTCCCCCGGTACGTGCGGTTCACCGACGCGTTCCCGATGACCGTGACGGGCAAGGTGCAGAAGTTCAGGATGCGCGAGACCTCGGTGACCGAGCTGGGGCTGGAGGCGGCCAGACGCGAGCCGACCGCCTGACCGGGGGCCGGGTCCGGACATGTCATAGTGACGCTGGAGGCTCCGGCGCCGGCACGGGGAGGGCAGGCAGCATGTTCGGACGCAAGTGGGAGCCCGCGCAGGCCACCATCACGGGCGTCGAGCCGGACCCGGGCGGGCACCATCAGCTGGTGTACCTGGTCGACGTGCCGCTGGACGGCCGCGGCGGGCTGCGCGCCCGGCTCGCGCCGACCCGCTCGATGAGCCCCGACCTGCCACCGGGCACGCAGGTCAAGGTGGAGGTCAACGCCAAGACCGGCGAGGTGCGGTTCGACGCGGACCCGGTGGAGGGCTTCTCGCCGGGGCAGATCGAGTCGCCGGGCGATGCTGACTCGCCGGGTGGTGCTGACTGGGCGGTTGGTGCTGACTCGCCGGGTCGTGCTGACTCGCCGGGGGCCGGCGCGCCGGGCGGCGGGAACGTGACGGTGAACGTGGCCGAGGGCGGTTCCGCGGCTATCGGGGACGTGGCCGAGATCGTGAAGCGGCTGGGCGGCGGGGCGGCGGGCAGCGCGGTGGCGGCGGCGCTGGCCAATATGCTGGCCGCGCCAGTCGGCCCGGAGCTGACGGACGGGCCGAAGGAGCCGGGAACGCCGGGGGCGACCGAGGTACACGTGACGGCCGGCGATCCGGAGGTCCGGGTGGTGAGCGGGGCCGAGGCGGCGGAGTTCATGCGGCAATTCTTCGGCGGGAACGCGGCGGCGGCTGAGCAGCCGACGGCTGAGCAGCCGACGGCTGAGCAGCCGACAGTCGAACGGCCGGCGGCTGAGCGGCCGACAGTTGAGCGGCCGACCGACGAAGGCTGAGCGCGGACCGGGTGGTCGGTCAGCGCCGGGCCGCACCGGCCCGGGCAGGGGACAGCCGGCGGGGACGACAGTGCGTTATCGAGGTCAATGGAGGTTGTCGTGACGGTGGCCAGCCAGCGGGCCAGTGATGGCGAGGCGGTCGGCGGGGCGGTCGCCGGGACGCTGACCCGGCGGGACGTGGCGGAGGTGGCCGAGCTGATCGGGGGCTACGTCCGGCGCACGCCGGTGGTGACGGTGGACCTGGCCGACTTCGGCCTGGCGCCGGGGCCGCTGACGCTGAAGCTGGAGCAGCTCCAGCACTCGGGCTCGTTCAAGGCCCGCGGGGCGTTCACGAACCTGCTGCGGCGGGAGATCCCGGCGGCGGGCGTGGCGGCGGCCTCGGGCGGCAACCACGGGGCGGCGGTGGCCTACGCGGCGGGCGTGCTCGGGATGCCGGCCCGGATCTTCGTCCCGGAGGTGTCGTCGCCGGCCAAGATCAGCCGGATCCGCGGCTACGGCGCCGACCTGGTGGTGGAGGGCGCGACGTACTCGGACTCGTTCGCGATCAGCCAGCGCTGGATCGCCGACAGCGGGGCGCTGGCGGTGCACGCCTACGACCACCCGCAGACGATCCAGGGCGCGGGCACGACAGGCCTGGAGTTCGGCCAGCAGGCGCCGGAGGTGACCACGGTGCTGGCCGCGGTGGGCGGCGGCGGCCTGCTGTCGGGCATCTGCCTGGCCTGCTCGGACACGGCCCGGGTGGTGGGCGCGGAGCCGGAGGGCGCGCCGACGATGACGCGGGCGCTGGCGGCGGGCCGGCCGGCGGACGCCCCGACGGGCAGCGTGGCGGTGGACTCGCTGGCGCCCCGGCAGGTGGGAGAGCTGACGTTCGCGATCATCTCGGAGCGAGCCCGCGCGGTGGTGCTGGTCAGCGACGAGGCGATCCTGGACGCGCAGCGACTGCTGTGGGAGCGGCTGCGGATCGTGGCCGAGCCGGGCGGGGTGACGGCGCTGGCCGCGGTGCTGTCAGGAGGGTACCGGCCGGAGCCGGGCGAGCACCTGGGCGTGGTGGTGAGCGGGGCCAACACGACCGCGGTGGACTTCAGCCGCTGATTTGAGGCGGGGCGCCCGCCTGCGCCATGCTGCCGTCATGACCCTCATCGAGCAGCTGCCCGCGACCGC
>JBOHCO010001332.1:0-3467 GCA_050698895.1 Streptosporangiaceae bacterium | reverse complement strand
GTGCCGGGCCCGCGCGGCCAGCCCGACCAGGTCGAGCAGCCCCGCGGCCCGGCGGCGGCAGTCCCGGCCGCGCTGGCCGGCCATCATGGCGGGCAGGTAGACGTTCTCGGCGGCGGTGAGCTCGGGCAGCAGGGCGTACTCCTGGAAGACGTAGCCCAGGCGGCTGAGCCGCAGCTCGCTGCGCTGGTGCTCAGGCAGCCCGGTGACCTCCTGGCCGGTCAGCCAGATCTGGCCGCTGGTCGGCCGGTCGATCAGGCCGAGCTGGCGCAGCAGGGTGGACTTGCCGGAGCCGCTCCGGCCCATGATGCAGGCCATCGCCCCGGCGGCGATCTGGACGCCGACGTCGTCGAGCGCCCGGACCTCGACCTTGCCCATCTGGTAGGTCTTCGTCAGGTGCGCGGCGTCCATCGCGAAGCCGGCCCGGCCGGACGCGTCATCCCCGGCATCCCGGCTCCGGCCGGCCTTCATCGACGCGCCAGGGCCGGCGCGGCGGCGCCGGATGAGCCAGGCGACGGTCAGCCACCCGGCGACAACGACGACCGCGACAATGACGACCAGGCCGACCAGGCGGACCAGGTGGTGGTGATGGCCTGCGGCCAGCCCGGCCGCCGATGCGGCAAGCTCCTGGCCGGCCAGAGAATTTGGCATGTCTGCCACTTTAGCAGAAAGTGGCAGACCTGCCAGATCTGGCATGATGGACGGATGACGACCCCACCGGCCGGCCGCCGCGAGGCCAACAAGCAGGCCACCAGGGCCGCTCTGCGCGAGGCGGCGGCGCGGCTGTTCGCCGAGCAGGGCTACGAGGCGACCACCGTGACCCAGATCGCCGACGCGGCGCGGGTCGGGGAGCGGACCTTCTATCGCTACTTCGACGGCAAGGACGATCTGCTCGCCGAGCAGGCCCTGGCCTGGATCGACGTGCTGCACCAGGCCATCCGCGACCGCCCGGCGCAGGAGGCGCCGTACCTGGCCGTCGGCCGGGCGATGACGGCCGTGGCCGGGCCGCTGGCCGCCGACCCGGCGGCCGGCGGCGCCTGGATCCTGACCGACCTGCCGCGCCCGATCGCGGTGCTGCGGCGGGCCACCCCGGCCCCCGTGCGCCGCCTGGAGCGATCCATCGCCGACGCCCTCCAGCATCGCCCCGGCGCCACGACCCCGCTCCAGGCGCAGCTGGTGGCCCGCGCCGCCGTGGCAGTGCTGCGCACGGCGGCCGGCTCGCACCGCGAGCTGGTGCGCGACGGGCAGCCGTCGCCGGGGATTGAGCAGCTGCTCCGCGAGTGCCTCGCCGAGCTGGCCGGCCTCGCTCGGTGGGAGTGAAGGGCGTCAGTCAGGCTGCATAAAACAAACGCTGAGTAATCAGAAAGTGAACTTAAGCTTTACGACCAGAACCCGCGATGATTGCCCGAAAGCCGCTCTGGCCTGCGGAGCAGGCGATCTGCAAGGTCGCCGATACGGGCCGCGCCAGGTTAACGCCGTGGCGCCGGGCACGAGCCGAGTGCAGCGCGTAACATTGGCGGATGGGTGATATTCGGGGCTGCGCTCAGTGCGGCGCCTTGTTTACGCCGCGTCGCGAGCACGCCCGGTTCTGCTCGGCGGAATGCCGGGTGGGCTGGAACCGGGAGAAGCTCAGCGATCCCGCGGCGGAGGCGAGCGCGCTGCAGTGGTCGGTCACCGCGATGACCGACGCGGTGGAGCGGCTGCCCCAGGTGCGGCCCTGGGACCGGGAGCGCGCGTTCGCGGTCATCAGCGAGATGGTGTGGTGGGTCACGATCGTCGACGCCACGCTGGTGCGGTATCACCCGGAGACCTACGACACGCTGATGGCGGGCCAGGGCCCGGCCGGGCGCCAGGTCGTGGAGGGCACGCTGGCCGGGCTCCGGTTCGTGCGGAACCGGATGCGCAGCATCGGCCACGACGGCTTCATCATGCCGCGGGCCGGCCTGGCCGAGCCGGGCGTCGAGCCGCGGCGGGGGGTCGAGCCGGGGCCAGGGGTCGGGCCGATCACGGCCTGGACCTGGAAGGCGGTGCCGCAGCCGGTGCTGGCGGCGCTGCTGCCGCGGGGCCAGGAGTGGGAGAAGACGCGGTACCGTGCCTACGAGAGGTACCTGGCCGGCCGGACGGTGGGCGACACCTTCGGGCGGGCCACGGCCTTCCTCAAGCTGACCGCCGGGAGCGTGGCCCCGGCAGCCGACAGCAGCATCCACGCCACGCTGTGAGCCACCAGTGGGGCGCGCGCGGTGAACGGTCGCAGTCTGGGTCAGCTGCTCGACCAGTGGCGGGATGAGCTGGCCGCCTGGGCGATCCCCGAGCACATCACCGGCGCGGTCACCGAGTCACCGTGGGTACTGCCGCGGCAGGTGTTCGCGCGCCGGGCCGACCGGCTGACCGCGGCCCCGGCCGGGATGTCCTACCGCCGGGCCTGGAGGGCGCTTGACCCGCCGGGCAGTGTGCTGGACGTGGGCTCGGGCCCGGGCGCCGCGTGCATCCCGCTGCTCCCCCGGACGACCGCGCTGACCGCGGTGGACGCCGACAAGGAGATGCTGGATTTGCTGGCCAGCCGGGCCTCGGCGCTGGCCGGCCGGGTCCGGCTGGTCCAGGGCCAGTGGCCGGGCGTGGCTCGGGAGGCCGCCCCGGCCGACCTGGTGACCTGCTTCAACGTCGTGTACAACGTGCCGGACCTGCTGCCGTTCCTGGCCGCGCTGACCGCCAGCGCACGGCGCCTGGTGGTGCTCGAGATGACCGCTGAGCATCCCCTGGTCAGCATGAACGACCTCTGGCTGCGGTTTCACGGGCTGCGCCGCCCGGACGGGCCTACGGCCGACGATCTGCTGCGTATCCTGGCCGCCATGGGAACCACGGCCGGGTACGAGCGGTGGCAGCGGGACAGCGGGCCCGACTACGCCACCTTCGCCGAGCTGGTCGAGGTCACCCGGCGCCGCCTGTGCCTGCCGCCCGAGCGGACGGCGGAGGTGGCCAGGGCGCTAGAGGAGTCGGACATGGACCCGGAACGGCTCGCCGACCTGGGGACGAACCGCCGGGACGTGGTCACCATCTGGTGGGCGGGCAGCGCGGCCGGAACCGATTACCTCGAATAGTTCCCGGCCTCGGGTGATTCCAGGATTCTGGAAGTTCCGGGATTCGGGTTCGGCGATTTGGCCAGATGTTCGTCGTGAAGGTAGAGACGATGGTGACAACAGCGGCGTCGATGGGACGGCGGGGATACACGGCATGAGCGAGTTTCCTGAAGGCTGGTTCAGGGGAACGGCCGGGGCGGGCGGCGGACCCGGCGGCGCCAGCGCCGGCGAGCCCACCACACAGCTGCCGGCTGGCGCCTCGGGGAGCGGGCCGGCGGGCCGTCCCGGCGGCTCGGCGTGGCCCGAGCAGCCGCCGCCTAGCTCATCGGGCCGCGGCACCCGCGGCACTGGCGGCACTGGCGGCACTCGCGGCTACGCCCCCCGCAGCTACCC
>JBOHCO010001331.1:0-3976 GCA_050698895.1 Streptosporangiaceae bacterium | reverse complement strand
ACGTCACCAGGTACAGGTCCACGTTGGGATGCACCCAGAGCCGGTGCGGCGTCACGTCGGTGCAGAACACCACGTGGCTCATGGCCGGGTACCGGGGGGCCAGCGCGCTGATCGCCGAGGCCCCGGTGGCGAACACCGAGATGGCCAGGTTGGCGGGATGCTCGTCGAGGTACCGGCGCAGCCGCGGGACCAGCTGACGGCGGGCCGCCGCGTCGGCCCGCAGGGCCAGCTTGCTGCCGGTCCGCAGCCCGGCGAAGTGGAAGGCGTCGAACAGGCCGGGCACCGCGAGCATGGCGCGGAAGACCCGCTCGCCCGCCGAGTTGCCGCCGCGGCCGAGCAGGCGCATCGCATCGAGCGTCTGGGTGCTGAGCCCGCGGGCCTCCAGCGTGACCGCGCAGGCCGCGGCCAGCGCGTCGTGACCCATGCCGATCGAGCCCGACACCAGCAGCGCGCTGGGGCGCTGCCCCGCTCCCGGCCGGGCCGCCGGCTCGCTCATGACCCGGGGCCTTCTGGCTGCTGATCCGCGGCGGCCAGCCAGTCCAGGTACCGCCGGACGCCCTCGGCGAACGGCGTCACCGGCGCCCAGTCCAGCAGTTCCTTGGCCAGCCGGCCGGACACCGGGATGCCCTCGTAGTCGGCGGTCCTGGCCGGCACGTGCTCGATCCGCACCGGCTGGACCAGGCTGCACACCGTGTCGGCGATCTCCCGGACCGAGACCGGCGCGCCGCCCTCCAGGGCCAGGGTCTGGCCCGCCGCGGCCGGGGCCAGGGCGCGCACGTGGGCGTCGGCCAGGTCCTCGACGTAGACGTAGTTACGCTGCTGCTCGCCGGTGCCCGCGATGGTGATCGGCTGCCCTTCCTGGGCGGCCCGGACAAACCGGGCCACCACCAGCGCCTCGCGCATCCGCGGGCCATAGGGAATGCCGTAGCGCAGGATCGTGAAATTCTGGCCGAACATCTCGTGGTAGCTGTGCACGAGCATCTCGGCGGCGAGCTTGGTCGCGACGTAGACGTGACCGGCGCGGCTCAGGTCCACCGGCGCGGCCTCGGTCCGCTCGCCCTGGCCGACCGTGGCCCCGTAGACCCACACGGTGCTGGCCAGCAGCACCCGGTCCACCCCGCCCTGCCGGGCCGCCTCCAGTACCCGCGCCGTGCCCTCCACGTTGAGCTGGACGGCCCGCACCGGGTCGGCCGCCACCGCGTTGACGTCGGCCGCCCCGGCCAGGTGGAAGACGGCCTGGGCGCCGGCCAGCGCGGCCGCCAGGTCGGGCTGGTCGAACAGGTCGGCCTCGCGGTAGTCCGCGGCCGGGTTTCGCCATCCCGGGGCCAGGTCGACCACGACCACCTCGTGCCCGGCCCGCAGAAGCTGATCCACGACATGAGAGCCGATGAAGCCGCAGCCCCCCGTTACCGCTACGCGCATGAGTGCCTTTCTACCCGTCCGCGGGGCCGGCGCCGCAATCTTTTTCCGCGCCGCGCCCCGTTACCTCACGCCCCGTCACACTCCGGCCATGGCGCCGTACACCGCGGTCATCGCGGTCAGCACCTCATCCACCTCGTCATCGGTCATGTCCGAGTGCACCGGCAGGCAGACGTGCCGGGCGCACAGGTCCTCGGCCACCGGGAGCGCCGCCCCCGCGAACTCGGCGAACACCGGCTGCTGGTGCAGCGGCACGTCGTAGACCTCGCCGGCCAGCCGGACCTGGTGCCGGTCGGCCAGCTCCTGCTTGAACCGGGCGCGGTCGCAGCCCGCCGGCAGCACCGCGATGTACTTGTAGAAGTTACTCTCGCAGCCCGCGGGCTCGGCCAGCACCGTCAGGCCGTCCAGCCTGGTCAGGGTGGCCGAGTAGCGGGCCGCCACCTCGCGGCGCCGGGTGATGGCGGTCGCCATCCGGCGCAGGTGCACCAGGCCGGTGACCGCGCTGAGCTCGCTCATCCGCCAGGCGTAGCCGGCCCGGACGTGATGGTTGGTGGAGAAGCTCCCCTTGCCCTGATCCCGGTAGATCCGGGCCTCGTCGGCGCAGTCCGCGGATGCGGTGAGCACCATGCCGCCCTCCCCGCACGTCACCACCTTGGTCGGATAGAACGAGAACGCGGCGGCGGTCCCGAATGTCCCGGCGAAATGGCCGTCCCAGGTCGAGCCGTGAGCGTGCGCGGCGTCCTCGACCAGCGCGATGCCCCGCTCCGCGCACATCCGCCGCAGCTCGTCGAGGTCCGGGCTGATCAGCCCGCCGACGTGGACGACGACCACCGCGGCGGCCTGCGGGGTCAGCGCGGCGGCCAGGGTGTCCGGGCTCAGCGCGAAGGTGGCCGGGTCCATGTCGGCGAACACCGGCCGGCCGCCGGCCCTGGCCGCGGCCGCGGCCGTCGCGTAGAACGTATTCGCCGGGACGACCACGTCCCGGCCGCTGACCCCGGCATAGCGCAGCGCGATTTCCAGCGCCGCCGTGCCGCTGGACACGGCCACCGCGTGCGGGATATCGGCGGGCGGGGCATCGGGCCGGCAATGCGCCGCGGCGAATGCCGCCTCGAATTGCCGGGTGTAGGGCCCCAGCGTCAGCATTCCGCTGGCCAGAATCTCGGCAACCGCGGCCGCGATCTCCTGGCGGTCAGCGGCCGGAAACACGACCCGGGCTGGTGAGACAGCCAATCTGGTACCCCTCGGAGTTGGCCGCCGGTCGAGCGGACCCGGCGGATACCAGCACGGACAACCAACATGATCCCAGCAATGGCCGAGGTTTGCGGAATCCGGGCGGGCGTGTCACGTGCCCACCTGACCAGTAGAGTGCCGGGAATGGCGCGTTCAGGCATCCCCGCACCGGCCGGCCTGGCCAGCGTGGCGCTGGCCGCGGGCGGCCTGGCGGCGGGCATCGCGGTGGCCCAGGCCGGCCCTGGCATCACCGGCCTCGGTCCGGTCCGGCGGGCGCTCTTCCCCCGGCTCGCGGGCCAGGGCGATCCGGGACACGTCGCGCTCACCTTCGACGATGGCCCCGATCCCGCGGCCACGCCGAAGTTCCTGGAGTTGCTGGCCGACCGCCAGATCAGCGCCACGTTCTTCCTGCTGGGCCAGATGGTGGCCAGGGCCCCTGGGCTGGCCGCCGAACTGACGGCCGCCGGCCACGAGGTCGGAGTGCACGGCTGGGGGCACCGCTACCTGCCGCCGCGCGGGCCGCGGGCCACGTTCGAGGACATCCGGCGGGCCACCGAGACCATCGCGCGCGCGGCCGGCACCCGGCCGCGGCTGTTCCGGCCCCCGTACGGGGTGCTGAGCGGGTCCGCCCTGGTCGCCGCCCGGCGGCTGGGGCTGGTCCCGGTGCTGTGGGGGGCGTGGGGCCGGGAATGGACTCCCGGCGCCACCCCCGACTCGGTCTACGCCAGCCTGTCGGGCCGCCTGCGCGGCGGGGTCACCGTCCTGCTCCACGACTCCGACTGCACCTCGCCGCCCGGCTCCTGGCGGGCCGCCCTGGGCGCCCTGCCCCGGCTGCTCGACGACTGCTCCCGCCGCGGGCTGGCCGTAGGGCCGCTGGGCCAGCACGGCTGCACTGGCACCGACGGCGCCGACGGCCAGTCCCCCGGCTTCGCACGGGAGGCCGGCTCCGGCCAGCACGACCGGAGCTGACGGCGCGCGAACATCACCTGGCTGCCTCAGCCGCGGGCCCGGCGGGGCCGGCCAACCGACCCGACCAGGCCGGTCACGCCGTAGGCGGCGGCGCCGTGCCAGAGTCCGCTGAACAGGCTGCCGGCCACGCCGCCGTCCACGAACATCGACAGCACGAAGACGAGGACCGCGCAGGCCGCGCCGGGCAGCAGGGCGAAGCGCCACGGGTGGGTCTGCGCCCAGACCAGGGCCCGGCCGCGCCGTGCCCGCAGCAGGGCGCCCGCGCCGGCCACGGCGAAGAACGCCACGAGGCCCAGCTCGACCGGCCCGGTGAGCGCGAAGCGCAGGGTCACCAGGTGCAGAATCACGTCGGCGACGG
>JBOHCO010001330.1:0-2619 GCA_050698895.1 Streptosporangiaceae bacterium | reverse complement strand
CGTGGCTGGGCCAGCTCTGGCACCGGACCAGCTCGGCGACCCGGTCCAGCACGCCGGCCTGCCGGATGACCTCGGCGCCCAGCTCGGCGATGCGGTTCTGGTTCGCGGCCGACACCAGCACCGTGGCCCCGCCGGGAATGGGCTCGAGCAGCGAGAGCTGCCCGATGTCGTGCATGAGCGCCGCGTACTCCAGGTTCAGCAGGTCGGGCTCGGCCATGCCCAGCTCCCGGCCGACCGACACGGCCAGCTTGGCCACCCGGCGGGAGTGGCCGCTCTCCACGTAGCCGCCGACCTCGGTCACCCGGGCCAGGGAGCGGACGGTTTGCAGGTACGTGGCCCGGATGCCGGCGTAGCGCCGGAAGGCGATCTGGGTCACCAGCAGCGGGCCGGTGAAGACCGCCAGCACCACCACGCCCATCACCCGAGCCGAGAACACCGTGATGATCGCCGAGGCGGCCACCGCCGCGCCCAGCGTCCACTGGACGCGCACCTCGTCCCACAGCGCCACCGAGAACCTGGCCCCGACGTCGTCGGCCCTGATCAGCGCGCTGATCAGGATCTCGATGACCCAGCCAAGCGCGACCAGCAGCACCATCACCGACAGGGCCAGCCACCAGTGCTGGTCGGCGTAGACGACGCGGTGCGCGGCCAGCGGGCGGAAGATGAACGCCACGCAGGCCACGGTGACCAGCCGGGTGCACATGCCGGTGAGGCCCAGCGGCCGCCCCGCCGCGACGTGCGGCAGCGCCCCTACGGCCATGCCGATGGCGGCCACCGCGATGACCTGGAGAGCGGTGTGCGGAGTGGGCTTCCAGGAGCCCTTCACGTCCAGCAGCATGGCGTAGGCCAGCGCGCCGGCCATGGCGATCGGCGCGGCCTCCCGGCCGCCGGGCAGCGCCAGCCGCAGCAGCTCACCGAACGCGATGAACAGCCCGAAGGCCACCGCGGCCAGCAGCGACTTCGGCGGAAAGGTCAAGGTGGTGGCCAGCGCGGCGAGGACCAGCATCCCCGACACCGCGAGCAGCAGCAGGCGGCCCGAGTCGAGGGTCTGCCAGGATGACCATCGCTCGACGTTCTGGCGTGTCGTCGTCATAGGCCGGTCCGGTCAGGTGGTCTCGATGACCCGCAGCGGCGCCGTCGGGTCGTCGTGGTCCTGGGCCGTGATCAGGCCGGCCGGCGGGGCGTCCGTCGGCTCGCCCAGCTTCCAGCCCTCGCGCCCGAGGGCGGCGATGAACGCGGTCACGATCGCCGGGTCGAACTGTGAGCCCGCGCCCTTGCGCAGCTCCTCGACGCCCTGGGCGACGGTGCGCGCCTTGCGGTAGGAGCGGGTCGAGGTGATCGAGTCGAACGCGTCGGCCACCCCGATGATCCGGGCGAACTCGGGGATCTCATCGCCGGCGAAGCCCATCGGGTAGCCGCGGCCGTCGATCCGCTCGTGGTGGTGCATGATGCCGGCCAGCGCCTCGTTCAGGAAGCCGATCTCCCGGACGATCTCCAGGCCGCGCATCGGGTGCAGCTGGATGGCGGCGTACTCCTCCTCGGTCAGCGGCCCGGCCTTCTGGAGCACCTTGGTCGGCACGCCCAGCTTGCCGACGTCGTGCAGCATGCCCGCGAAGACCAGCGCCTCGGCTCGGTCGGGCCGCATCCCGATCTGGTGGGCGATCATGCCCGACCCGCGGGAGACCCGCTCGCTGTGGCCGCGGGTGTAGAAGTCCTTGGTCTCCACCGCCTGGCACAGCGCGGCCATAGTGGCCGCGTAGGCCCGCTGCTGCTCGGCGAACTGGCCCATCGCCCACCGGGCCACGAACAGGGGCACCAGGACCAGCAGCGCGGCCACGGCGCCCCACATCACGGCGAACAGCGCGGCGATGACCAGCCCGAGCGCGGCGAAGCCCAGGTCGGAGACCAGCAGCAGCGGCAGGCTGGACTCCATGACCAGCTGCTGGCGGCCCGCCTGGCCGCGGCCCTGGTTGACCCGCAGCACCCCCCACATCAGCAGCAGGTTGACCAGCACGTGCACCGCCGCCGCGAGCGCAAACGGGACCAGGATGCCGGGGAAGGCCGCGCCGTGCGGCGCGTGGAAGGAGTACATGGGGTCCAGGAACGCGAACGCCTGGCCGGCCAGATACCCGGCCAGTGCGTACATGCCGCCGTTGAACAACCGGCCGGCCAGGGGCAGCTGGCGCCGCAGGCTGAGCAGGGCCACCGCCCCGACCAGCGCCGCCCCTACGGGCCCGAGCAGCACCACCCCGGCCAGGGTGGCCGCCGAGCTGGGCGACCAGGCCGACTGCCGGGACGCCAGCGGGGCGGGCGGGCAGTCGCAGATCAGGAACAGTAACTGGAGAATGACCAGATCGAGCCAGAAGTGCTCATGGTGGCTGTGCAGCGGCGTAACCGCCGTCAGCGCGGCCGCCGAGCCGACGACCAGTGCGGTATAGAGCCAGGCAACGCGCGAAACCATTGCTTGCGCCGACCCCCTCACGCTCTGAAGTGCTCGTCCTCGCGGGCGATCCCCCTGCGCCTGGCCTTATGCGGCACAGTCTCACGCGGCACACAGGTCCCCGCCACCGCCGCCACTTACAGTAACGCGATAGGCAAGATTCGCGTAGGGCTCCGCCA
>JBOHCO010001329.1:0-1312 GCA_050698895.1 Streptosporangiaceae bacterium | reverse complement strand
GCCCCGGCCCGCGAGGGCGGGGCCGTGCTGGCCAAGCCGCCGGTCCGCAAGCTGGCCCGCGACCTGGGCGTGGACCTGGGCTCCCTGACCGGCACCGGGCCGAACGGCTCCATCACCCGCGACGACGTGCAGGGCGCGGTGTCCGCGCCCGCCGCGGACTACCCGGCGATGGCCACGGTGGCGCGCGAGGAGCGGATCCCCATTCGGGGCGTCCGCAAGCACACCGCGGCGGCGATGACGCAGAGCGCGTTCACCGCCCCGCACGTGACCACGTTCCTGGAGATCGACATCACCGAGACCATGGCGGCGACCGAGCGGCTGAAGGCGCTGCCCGAGCTCGCCGAGGTCCGGGTGTCGCCGCTGCTGCTGGTGTCCAAGGCTCTGCTGACCGCGGTGGCCAGGCACCCGATGGTCAACTCGACCTGGGACGAGGCCGCCCAGGAGATCGTCGTCCGGCACTACGTGAACCTGGGCATCGCGGCCGCCACCGAGCGCGGGCTGGTGGTGCCCAACATCAAGGACGCCCAGGCGCTGAGCCTGCCCGAGCTGGCCCGCGCGCTCACCGAGCTGGCCGGGCGGGCCCGCGCGGGCAAGTCCACGCCCGCCGAGCTGGCCGGCGGCACGATCAGCATCACCAACGTCGGCGTCTTCGGAGTCGACAGCGGGACGCCGATCCTGCCGCCCGGCGAAACGGCCATTCTCGCGCTTGGCCAGGTCAAGGATGCGCCATGGGTCCATCACGGCGAGCTGGCGGTGCGTAAGGTCTGCACCCTGAGCATCTCGTTCGACCACCGGATCGTGGATGGCGACCTCGGCGCCGCGGTGCTGCGCGATATCGGCGCCATGCTGACCGACCCGCTGCGGATGCTGGCCTGGTCCTGAGCGGGTCCCGGGTGGTCCTGCCGGATGACGCTGTCGGGGAGCGGAACCGAAGGGAGTTCCATGATCAGGCATGTCGTCATGTTCACCTGGACGCCCGAGGCGACGCTGGAGCAGAAGGAGCGCGTGCTGACGGAGCTGCGCACCTTGCCGCCGCTGATGGCCGGGCTGCGCGCCTATCACGCCGGGCCCGACGCGGGCCTGGCGCCGGGCAAGGCGCCGGGCAACTTCGACTTCGCCGTGGTCGCGGACTTTGACGACGCCGGGAGCTACCTGGCCTACCGCGATCACCCCGCGCACCGGGCGGTGATCGACGAGCGGATCCGGCCCATCATGGCCGGCCGCTCGGCCGTCCAGTACGAGATCTAGCCGAGGTTGCCTTCAGCTGCGGGCTGCGGGCTGCGGGCTGCGGTGCGCTGGCGCGGCGCCGGCG
>JBOHCO010001328.1:0-5505 GCA_050698895.1 Streptosporangiaceae bacterium | reverse complement strand
GTCCTGGGAGCGGACCGCAGCCAGGTCCCAGCTGTTCTACGAGGACCAGAACTGGACCGGGATCCAGCTCGCCGAGCGGTCCCGGCGCCTGGCCGGCGGCCTGCGGGAGGCCGGCCTGCGGCCCGGTGAGCGGGTGGTCATCTGCATGGCCAACTGCCCCGAGGTCAGCGTCACCTACCACGCCGTCTGGCGGGCGGGCGCGGTGGCCACGCCCGTGCTGTTCCTGCTCAGCGAGCCCGAGCTGCGGCACGTGCTCAGCGACAGCGGGGCGGCGCTGGCCATCACCACCCCGGAGTTCCTGCCCAAGGTGATGGCCGCGGCCGCGGGCGTGGACGGGCTCCGGGCCATCATCGTCGCCCCCGCCGTCCCCGAGGAACTAGTTCCTGAGGCACTAGTTTCCGGCGAACTAGATGCTGGAGAACTAGTTTCCGGGGAACTAGGTTCCGGGGAACTAGGTTCCGGGGAGCTGGGTTCCGGGGAGCTGGGTTCCGGGGAACTAGTTCCGGGGAAACTGGAGTTCCTGTCGCTCGCGGACCTGGAGGTCGCCGGGCCCGCCGGGCTGATCGACAGCGACCCGGCGGCCCTGGCCGCGCTGCTGTACACCGGCGGCACCACTGGCCGGTCCAAGGGCGTGATGATCTCCCACGACGCCCTGGCCGCGTCCGCCTGGGCGGCGACGGCCACCTCGCACGATCCGGCCAGCACCACGGCCCTGCTGACCCTGCCGCTGTCGCACGTCTACGGGCTCATGGTCAGCGTCATGAGCCTGCACACCCCCGACCCGGGCACGACGGTGCTGATGCGCTGGTTCGACCCGGTGACCTGGCTCCGGCTGGCCCAGGAACACCAGGTCAACCTCAGCCCGCTGGTGCCGTCGATGCTGCAGATGCTGCTCCAGCAGCCCCTGGAGGACTACGACCTGTCCGCGCTGCGGCGCCTCAACAGCGGCGCGGCGCCGCTGCCCCCGCAGGTCGCCGCGGACCTGGAGCGGCGGCTGCCGCACGTCGAGATCGCCGAGGGGTACGGCTGCACGGAGACGGCCGCCATCATCGCCACGTCCCCCCTGGGCCAGGCCCGGCGGGGCAGCGTGGGCCGGCCGGCACCCAACGTCCAGGTGCGGATCGAGCGGCCCGACGGCACCGAGGCCGACCCCGGCGAGGACGGCGAGATCTGCGTGCGCGGGCCGATGGTCATGACCGGCTACTGGAACGCGCCGGCCGAGACCGAGCAGACGCTCCGCGGCGGCTGGCTGCACACCGGTGACGTGGGCCGCCTGGACGACGGCTACCTGTACATCGTGGACCGGATCAAGGACCTGATCATCCGCGGCGGCTACAACGTGTACCCGCGCGACGTGGAGGACGTGCTGGTCCAGCACCCGGACGTGGTCGCCGCGGCGGTGGTCGGCCGGCCGGACCCCAAGTACGGCGAGGAGGTCGTGGCCTTCGTCCAGCTCCGCGCAGGCGCCGACGTCAGCCCGGCGGACCTGGTCGCGTTCGGCAAGGAGCACCTGTCCGCGGTGAAGTACCCGCGGGAGGTCCGGGTGATCGACGCCATCCCGCTGACCAGCGTCCTGAAGACCGACCGCAAGCGGCTCCGGTCCGAGCTGGCTGGCTAACGGGGCCGGAGTATGCCGACCGCCAGGGCCAGAACCGCCGCGTTATAGAAAAAACTCAAGACGCTGTGCATCATGACGTGCCAGCGCATCGACGGCGTGACCACCGCGACGTCGGAGACGGCGAACGAGGTGCCGAGGGTGAAGGAGAAGGAGAAGGAGAAGTAGAAGAAGTCCACCACGGTCGGGTGATCGTCGCGGGGAAAGGCTAAGGGGGCGCCGCGGCCGCGGGCCAGGCTCTCGTAGTACACGGCGTAGAAGCGGCCGTCGCCGGCGTGCAGCAGGATCCAGGCGAACACGATGGCCAGCGCGCCGACGCCCTGGAGCGCGTCGATCTTGCCGGTGGCGTAGTAGAGCACGGTCACGGCACTGCTCAGGCCGGCCAGGCTGGCGCCCAGGATGGTGGCGAACTCGAGGCGCGCCCCGCACAGCGGGCGCAGCCAGGGCCCGACATCGTGCCGGCCGATGGGCGTGGCCCGCTGGCCGCGCCGGCGCCGGATGGCCAGCATCCCGAGCACCACGTAGATCGCGGCCACGACGTCCCAGACGGCCAGGTACCGGGCGTGCGACCGCTCGCCGACCGCGATCACGATGAAGCACAGCCAGATCAGGATCAGCGTGAGCTCGAAGAACTTGGCGGCCAGGAACGCCGACACAAGACCCGGACGGCCCGATGGCCGTCCGGGTCCTGCGGCGCTCTCCGCGGCTATGGCCGGTTACCCGTTGCGCTACCGGGTGCCGGCCTGCCCCGCACCCGCGAACTCGCGCGGGGACCGGATCGGCTCGACGCTGGAGCGGACCACCAGGGTCTTGGCCGCGTGGTCACCGACCCGCTGGCGGTAACGGGAGCAGATGATCGTGATGAAGCCGACCAGGCCCCAGATCAGGGTGTCGACGATCAGCAGGATCCCCCGGATGAACAGCTGCGCCATGCTGGCCGGGCCGCCGTCCCGGCTGATGATGCGCACCCCGAGCCACTGCATGCCGAACGTCTGCCCGTCGGACTGGTACGGGCGCAGCACCCAGTACCAGAAGTACCAGGCCAGGTTGATGGCCACGCCCACGAGCAGCAGGACCACATTGACCCAGCCGTGGCCGCGGTCCAGCGCCCACATGATCAGCGACGCGATGATGCCGGTGATGGCGTAGTCGATGATGTACTGCACGACCCGGCGCCCGGTGACCCTGGTCTCGATCTCGTTCACCGGCGAGATGGGCATGCCCATCATCGGACCGCCGCCCGGCTGACCAGGCGGGGGGTACTGCTGGCCGTACCCCGGGGCGTTCCCGTACTGCGCCTGCCCGGACTGCGCCTGCCCGGACTGGGGCTGGCCGTACTGGGGCTGGCCGTAGGGCTGCTGGCCGGGCGGCGGCATGCCGCCCTGGCCCGGCCCGCCCTGCGGGGCACCACCCTGCGGCGCACCGCCTTGCCCCTGGCCGCCCTGCGGCGCTCCGCCCTGGCCGGGCGTGCCTTCCCATTGCTGTCCGCCCGCGCCCGCCTGCGGGGTCGTGTCCCGCGGCTGGCCCGGCTCGCCCCCCTGAGGCATGCTCATGTGTCCCCCCCGATCCACGACCCGCGTTTCGCGGGCATATTCGTAGTAGATACCCACCGTGACGCCATAGGCACATCGGTCACGCAGCGTTATTTTCCCTGGCTAGGCGGCGGGCCGGGTCTCATAGGCGACGGCAACCTCGGCCGCCAGGGTCGCGTTGTCGGCGATCAGCCGCTGGTTCACCTCGATGCTGCGGCCGCCGCTCAGCTCCTCGACCCGGGTCAGGATGGCGGGCGTGACCGCCTGGCCGGTGATCCCCTCGCTGGCCACCTGGTCGACCGCCTCGGCGACCAGCGCCTCCAGGTCCAGGCCGTCCACGGGCGGCCGGGCCAGCAGCAGCCCCGACGGGCCCGCCAGCTGCCAGTGCGCGGCCGCGATGCCGGCCGCCTCGGCCGCCGCGGACACCACGGCGGAGACCGCGGGGCCGCCGTCGGCGGTGTAGAACAACGGCAGCGTCGGGGTGTTCCAGCCCAGCACCGGGATGCCGAGCGTCTCCAGCAGTTCGCTGGTGGCGCCGACGTCGAGGATCGACTTGGCCCCCGAGCACACCACCATGACCTGGGTGGCGGCGATCCGGGGCAGATCGCCCGAGATGTCCAGGCTCTCGGCGAAGCCCCGGTGCACCCCGCCGATCCCGCCGGTGGCCATGAAGCGGATGCCCGCCGCCGCGCACACGGCCAGCGTGCCGCCCACCGTGGTGGCGCCGAGCGCCCGCTGCACCACGCACGCGGCGATGTCCCTGGCCCCGGTCTTGCGCGCGGCCGTCCCAGCGACCGCGAAACGCTCCAGCTCGGCGTCGTCCAGGCCCACCCGGACCACGCCGTCCACGATCCCCACGGTGGCCGGCACCGCGCCCGCGGCCCGGACCCGCCCGCCCGCGGCCAGCGCCGCGACCAGGCCGCGTCCCCCGGAGAAGCCGTGCGAGACCAGGGTGGTCTCCAGGGCCACCACCGGCTCGCTCCGGTCCAGGGCCTCGGCGACCTCGTCGGACAGCACTGGGGCGAACATCACGGCATGGCTCCCATCGTCGCTACGGCCCGCGCCGCCGCCGCCAGGCCGAGGGAGACCCCGCCCAGCAGGTAGCCCGCCGCGAACGCATCGCCCGCGCCGGTGGAGTCGACGGCTTCGGTGGCCGCGGCGGGATGCACGCGCCCGCTCGCCCACACGCCGGCCGGGCCCAGCTTAACCACGATCTCGGGGCCGGGAAGCTCGCCGATCAGGGCGGTCTCGGCCTGAGTGCCGAACACCACATCGGGACGCAGCCCGGCCAGCAGGGCGGTGAACCGGTCCACGCCGAACTCGCTCAGCGCCGCCGTGGAGGACAGGTCCACGCTCAGCCGGGCCGAGCGGCGGGCGGCGGCCGCCGCGGCGGCTCGGGCCGCGCCGCTGATCGGGTCCTTGACCAGGCTGTAGGCGGGCAGGTGCAGCCAGGTGCAGCCGTCCAGCCAGGACTCCTCCAGCGCCTCGGCCGGGAACCGCGGGCCGACGCCGCGGTCGGTGATCATGGACCGCCGGGTGCCGCCGTCCGACAGCGACACCACCACCCCGGTCCGGCCGTCCAGCACCGGCCCGGCCAGCTCCACGCCCCGGCCGGCCAGGTCGGCCGCGACCAGGCCGGCCGCCAGGTCGCTGGCGCGGGCATAGAGCAGCCGGCTGCGGCCACCCAGGGCGGCCACCCAGGCCGCGACGTTGGCCGCCTGGCCGCCCGGCCCGACCAGCGTGCGCGCCGGGGTGTCGGTGTCGTCGGCCAGCGGCCCCAGTTGCCGGACGACCACGTCGAGGTGGGCATCGCCCAGCGCCACGATCACCTGGTCAGGATGCCACCTTGATCAGCAGGATGGGCTTGGTGGTCGGCTGCCGGGTGCCGCCGGCCGGCTCGACCGTGACTCCCACCACGTCACCCGGCACCAGCCCGGAGGCCAGCACCGGCTCGGTGCGGCCCTGGCTGGCCTCGGGCAGCAGCCCGGCCGAGGTGGCCCCGGACGGTCCGATCAGCCAGAGCTGGTACACCTTCGAGCTGGCCAGCACGGGCAGCCCGGCGCTGGTGAACACCAGCTCGTGCAGCCGCCTGGACGCCACGACCGTGGCCGTGCCGCCGACCGAGGTGCGCCCGGCCAGGATCCGGGCGTCCGGCGCGGCCAGCACCGTCGCCACCTGGTGCTGCTGAGCCCGCGCGGTGTCCAGCTGGCGTCGTTGCAGCACCAGCGCCACGGCCAGCACCACGACGAGGACCGTGGCCACCGCCGCGAACGCCATCGCCAGCCGGGGCCGCCGGGCCCGGCGCGGCTCGGCCGGGAGCCTGGTGTCGGCCAGCTGCGGGTGCTGCCGGGTGCGCGC
>JBOHCO010001327.1:0-1444 GCA_050698895.1 Streptosporangiaceae bacterium | reverse complement strand
GGCCCGGCCCGGGCCGCCGGAGGCCGCGGCCGGGCCCGCCTGCCCCGCCGTCAGCCCGACGACCGTCACCGCCATGACCGAGGCCGCGGCGAGCCTGCGCCGCCGCATCCACGCTGTCGCCCTCATCAACGTCCTTCCGCCGGGAACAGGGCACAACATCGCAGATGCCTCAGGCACGGGCAATAACCTTGTCGTGGCGGTTAGCTGCCACCTGGCACAATTACGCCGATGATGCCGATGACGACGACGTCCGCCCGGACCAAGGACCGGCCCGCCGCCGCGACGGCGGTGCGGCGTGCTTGAGGCCGTCGGCATCACCGGCACCGCCGCGCGGGTCTACGCCGAGCTCGTCGAGACCGACCAGCTGAGCGTGGCCCAGGTCGCCGAGCGCTGCGGCCTGTCCGCCCGGCGGGCCTCGGCCGAGCTGCAGGGCATCGCCGCGCTCGGCCTGGCCCTGCGGGTCACCGGGCGCCCGGTCCGGTACCGCGCCGTCGCACCCGACCTGGCCATCAGCACCCTGATCGCCCAGCGGGAGACCGAGCTCCACGACGTGCGGGCGACCATGCACCGGCTCAGCGAGGTCTTCCAGCAGACCTCGCGGGGGCGGCACCCGGACGCGCACGTCGAGGTCGTGCACGGCACGCCGAACATCGCCCGGCTGACCGCCGGTGTGCACGAGCAGACCCAGCGCCAGCTGCGCGGCTTCGACCGGCCGCCGTACTCGTCCGAGCCCGGCACCAGCTACCCGCTGGAGAGCAGCCGCCTGGCCGTCGGCGTCGCCTACCGCGTCATCTACGACAGCGCGGCCCTGGCCGTCCCCGGCCGGATGAACGACGACATCCTTCCCAGCTCGGCCGCCGGGGAGCAGGCCCGCACCCGGCCCGAGCTGCCCATCAAGCTGATCATCTCCGACGACCAGCTCGCGCTCATCCCGGCCGCGGTCACCTCGCGCTCGATCGACACCACCTTCGTCATCCACCGGTCGCCCATCCTGGACGCGCTGATCGCGCTGTTCGAGGCCGAGTGGGCCAGGGCCACGCCGATCCCGTGCCCGCCGCCCTCGCCCGACGCCGCCGGCCAGCCGGACGCGGAGACCGCCACCCTGCTGGCCATGCTCGCGGCCGGCATGACCGACGCCGCGATCGCCCGCTCGCTGCCCGCGTCCATGCGCACCACCCAGCGCCGGGTCCGTCAGCTCATGACCGACCTGGGCGTGACCACCCGCTTCCAGGCCGGCGTCGCCGCCCGCGAGAAGGGCTGGCTGTGACCGCCCCGCCGGGATCATGAAAAACTGATCGCATGGAGTATGCGAACCTCGGTCGTTCCGGACTGTCCGTCAGCCGCCTGTGCCTCGGCACCATGAACTTCGGGCCGCTCACGCCGCCCGATGAGGCGCGCGTGATCATGGATCACGCGCACGAGCTCGGCATCAACTTCTTCGACA
>JBOHCO010001326.1:0-6305 GCA_050698895.1 Streptosporangiaceae bacterium | reverse complement strand
GGCTGGCCGGGCTGTCCTGGTCGACGGTGGCCGGACCGCCGTCGGTGCCGCGGTGCTGAGCCGAGACGCGGTCGTGGCCGTCGGCGTGCTCGTGCGCGGGCGCTCCGGCCTGGCCGTCGGCCGTCTGCACGCCCGAGTGCAGCCGCCGCCGCACCCGCTGGCGGCGCTTGGCCGGCTCACGGTCCTCATCGCCGGCGCCCGGACCGCGGTCCGGGCCGCGGTCGGACCCGCCGCGGCGGCTGTGCCCGCGGCTGGGCTGGGCGCTGCGCGACCGGATGCGGCCGGTCTCGCCGATGTCCTCGAGCAGCTCGGCCTCCAGGCCCGCGCGGGCCCGCTGGGCCCGCGGCAGGGTGCCCTTGGCCCCGGCCGGGATGCCCAGGTCGCTGTACAGGTGCTCGGAGGTGGAGTAGGTCTCGGCGGGCTCGGGGATGCCGAGGCTGAGCAGGTCGTCGATCATCTTCCAGCGGGTCATGTCGTTCCAGTCCACGAACGTGACCGCCACGCCGGTCCGGCCGGCCCGCCCGGTGCGCCCGATGCGGTGCAGGTAGGCCTTCTCGTCCTCGGGGCACTCGTAGTTGATCACGTGCGTGACGTCGTCGATGTCCAGCCCGCGGGCGGCGACCTCGGTGGCCACCAGGACGTCGACCTTGCCGGCCCGGAACGCCCGCATGGCCCGCTCGCGCTGCCCCTGGCCCAGGTCGCCGTGCACCGCGGCCGCGGCGAAGCCGCGAGTCGTCAGCGCGGCTGAGACCTGGTCGGCGGACCGCTTGGTCCGGCAGAACACGATCGACAGGCCGCGGCCCTCGGCCTGCAGCACACGGGCCAGCACCTCGATCTTGTCCATCTGGTGGGCCCGGTAGATGTACTGCCGGGTGCTCGGCACGTAGGCCTGCTCGTCGTGCTGCTCCGCGCGGATGTGCATCGGGCGGCTGAGATGCCGGCGGGCCAGCGTGACGACCTCGCCGGGCATGGTGGCCGAGAACAGCATGGTCTGGCGGTCGGCCGGGGTCAGGCTGAGGATCCTCTCGACGTCGGGCAGGAAGCCGAGGTCGAGCATCTTGTCCGCCTCGTCCAGGACGAGGGCGTGCACGTGGCCGAGGTTCAGGTGGCGCTGGCGGACCAGGTCCAGGAGGCGGCCGGGGGTGCCGACCACGATGTCGACCGAGGCCAGCGCCTCGATCTGGGGCTCGTAGGCCCGGCCGCCGTAGAGCACGACCACCTTGGCGCCGACCCGGCGCCCGGCGATCTGAAGGTCATCGGCGACCTGGATGGCCAGTTCCCTGGTCGGCACGACGACCAGCGCGCGCGGCGCGGCCTTTATCCCGCCGCCGGGCATCTGGTCCAGCCGCTGCAGGATGGGCACGCCGAACGCGAGGGTCTTGCCGGTCCCGGTCCGGGCCTGGCCGATGAGGTCATGGCCCTCGAGCGCGACCGGCAGGGTCAGCGCCTGGATCGGGAAGGCGGTGGTGATGCCCTCCGCCTCCAGCGCGGCGCAGATGGGCTCGGCGATGCCGAAGCTGGCAAAGGTCTTGTCGTTGCTGCCGGCCGGGTCCGGCAAGATGTCGGGTCCGGTGGTCGGCGTGTCCGCCACCGCGGCCTCGCTGACCACGGGCCCGGTCACCTCGGGATCGATGGCCTCCGGTTCGTCGGCTAGGGCTGATGTGTAAGTTGTCAGGGCTTCCGCCTCCATCAAAATCGCCTGCGGCTTCTCAAGCGCGACTGCGCCCACCAGGTTGACGGCGCAGTCCAGAACACGGCCGCAGCCGCAGGCACACGAAGTACAGGCTCACGAAGAGATGCGCGGCGCACCGTGTCCCGCGCGATTTTCGCGCCTGGCATACGTCGCGCCATAGCATGTGTAACACGATCGGGGAGTCACCGCATTCCTGCCGTGGATCACTCACTATCTTAGCAAGCCTGCTCAGGCCGCCCTCAAGGGCACGCCCGCGCCCGGTTGTTACGCTGCGCTCGTGACCGATGAAGGACCAGAAATCCCCGCCGCGACCTCCCCCGCGACCTCCCCCGCGGCTGTCCCCGCGGCCCTGGAGTCGCAGGGCGTGGAGTCGCAGGGCGTGCTCGACCTGCTGGGCCTGATCGCCTACGCCCAGCTGGTGGCATTCTTCCGGCTCTCCGACGATGCCGCGCTCGCCCCCACGCTGGCCGACAAGGCCGCCCTGGCCGAGATGGCGGTGGCCGAATTCGGGCACTTCCAGCTGCTCCGGGGCCGGATCGAGGCGCTGGGCGCCGATGTCGGCCAGGCCATGACCCCGTTCGTCCCGGCGCTGGACGACTTCCACGCCAGGACCGCGCCCGCCGACTGGCTCGAGGGCCTGGTCAAGGCCTACGTGGGCGACGGCATCGCGGCCGACTTCTACCGCACCGTGGCCACGCTGCTGGACGCGGATACCGAGGCGCTGGTGCTGGAGGTGCTGGCCGGCACCGGGCACTCGGCGTTCGTCATCGACCGGGTCCGGGCGGCGATCGCCGCCGACCCGCGGGTGGCGGGACGGCTGGCCTTGTGGGGCCGCCGGCTGGTCGGCGAGGCGTTCGGCCAGGCCCAGCGCGTCGCCGCCGAGCGGGCGCCGCTGGCCCGCCTGCTGGCCGACGGCTCGCACCAGCTCGGCGACCTGGGCCGGATGTTCGCCTCGCTGACTGACGCCCACGAGGACCGGATGTCCGCCCTGGGGCTGCCCAGCTAGCCGCTGGCGTGAGCGATCTGGCCCGGTGCTTCACGAGCCAGTGGCGCGCGGGGGCAGCAGCCGTGATCACCCAGACTTTTCGGTCGTATTGAGGCGGTCGCGTACTTCGTGATGATCACTGCGGTGGGCTTCATGATCCCGGAAGTCCGTCAGCGCTATGTGTGCTGACGGACTTCCGGGATCACGGGCCCGACCGCCGGGGCTGGCCGCCAGCCGGGGACCGGCCAGGCCACAGCTCCCTTCGCTTACGTGCTGGTCGTGGTGCGGGCCCGGAAGGCCGCGGTCTTGACCCGGTTCTGGCAGGTCGTCGAGCAGAAGCGGCGGGTGCCGTTGCGCGAGGTGTCCACGTAGACCCGGTCGCAGCGCGGCGCCGTGCAGACCCCCAGCCGCCCGTGCAGCATGCTGCCCAGCACCACCGCCAGGCCCGTGGCGCAGCCCGCCGCCCAGCCCGTGACCATCGTGTCGTCGCGGCCGTGGAAGTGCAGGTGCCAGGGCTCGCCGTCGTGCTTGTCCAGGTGCGGCCGGGCCCCGGTCCTGGCCAGCATCTCGTTGACCCGCAGCGCGGCCAGGTCGGCGTCGCCCGCGGCGTTGGCGTCGAACACCGCCCGCAGCGCCCCGGCCACCGCCCCGAACCCGGCCGCCTCCGCCGCGGTCACCTCCCGCGACTGCGGCACCCCGGCCCGCAGCGCGGCCGTGACCGCGGCCACCCGCTGGGCCCCCTCCGGCGGCTGGTAGGCCCGGCCGTGGGCGTCACCGGGGGAGAGCGCGTTGACCAGCTCCACCGCCACGGTGACCACGACGTCCATGTGACTGGTGAAATTCACTTGACCAGTTACATCCACTCTGTCTAGAATCGTAACTACCCAAGCAATCTTAGCCAGTTACCTGGAGGGCCAGTGACGGCAGACACGGCGGACCTGACCACCCCCGCGGCGCGGGCCTGGATCGACCGCTGGGACACCCAGCAGCAGGGCTACCTGCCCGACCGCGAGGAGCGCTTCACCGCCCTGATCGACGCGGTCGCCGAGGTCGCGGAGGCCGTCGGCCGCCCCGATCCGCTGGTGCTCGACCTGGGCTGCGGGCCGGGGTCGCTGGCCACCCGGCTGCTGGACCGCATCCCGGCCGCCACGGTCATCGCGCTGGACGCCGACCCGGTGCTGCTGGCCATCGGCCAGGCCGCCTGGCCGGCCCGGCCCGGCCTCCGCCTCACCGACTGCGACCTGCGCGTGCCCGGCTGGTCCGACCGCATCGGGCTGGACCGCCCGGCCGACGTGGCGGTCAGCACCACCGCGCTGCACTGGCTGGCCGAGCCCGAACTGCGGGCCATGTACGCCGAGCTGGCCACGGCGCTCGCGCCGGGCGGAGTGCTGCTCAACGGCGACCACATGGAGGAGGACCCGGCCCGGGCGCCGACGCTGGCGCGGCTGGGGGATGCCCTGATCCGCCGCGAGGAGCAGCGCCGCTTCCCTGACGGGCACCCGGAGAACTGGAAGGACTGGTGGACGGCCGTGCTGGCCGACCCGGCGCTGGCCGGTCCGGTGGCCGAGCGCCAACGGCGCCGCTACCGCGAGGACCACCATGGCTCGGAGACGCTCGGCCTGCGCACGCACCTGGACGCGCTGCAGGCGGCCGGCTTCGCCGAGACCGGCACGCTCTGGCAGCGCGGCTCCAACCGCCTGCTCTGCGCCATCACCGCGCCAGCGGACCGGCGCTAAAGCGGACCGGCGCTAAAGCGGACCGGCGCTCAAGCCCGGACTACAGGTTGGCGCCGAAGCCCACGCGCCGGGTCTGGCTGTCGCTGATCTCCAGGTAGGCGATCTTGTCGGCCGGGACCAGGGTCTTGCCGCCCTTCTCGTCCTGGATCACCAGCACGGTGCCGTCGGAGACGGCGGTCTTGAGGGCCCGCTCGACCTCCTCGGCGGTCGAGCTGGTCTCCAGGATGAGTTCCCGCGGCACGGACTGAATGCCGATCTTGACTTCCACGGCTCTCCTCTGGGTCACGAAAAAACCTGAAGTCCTGGAAGCTAGCCCTGGCCCGTCATCGGCCAGCCGCTGATGCCGCGCCAGGCCAGCCGGGCGATCAGCTGCTCCGCCTCTTCCTGCGGGATGGCCTGGTTGTGGCTGAGCCAGTACCGGGCAGTGACCTGGGCCATGCCGACCAGTGCCATGCCCAGCAGGTGCGCCTCGGCCTCGCCCAGGCCCGCGTCCTCGTGGATGGACTGGCTGACCATGTCCGCGCAGGCGTTCATGGCCGTGTCCAGCCGATCCCGGACCGCGGGCTCGTTGCTCAGGTCCGACTCGAACACCAGCCGGAAGGCCTCGCCGCTGCCGCCCACGAAGTCGAAGAAGGCCCGGAACGTGGCCGGCACCCGCTGCCGGTTGTCCGTGGTGGACGACAGCGCGCCGTTGACGCTGCGCACCAGCTCGGCCACGCTCTCGTCCAGCAGGGCCAGGTACAGGTCCAGCTTGCCGGGGAAATGCTGGTAGAGCACCGGCTTGCTGACCCCGGCCCGCTCGGCGATCTCGTCCATGGCGGCCGCATGGTAGCCCTGAGCGACGAACACGTCGCGGGCCGCACCCAGTAGCTGCCGCCGCCTCGCGGGCCTCGGCAGCCTGGTGCTGGCCGACCTGGCCTGCGGCGATGCGGTCACGATGCGCTCCGAGATGGTCTGTTGGCCGCAGCAGCCGCCGCAGCCTCCCGTGCAATCCTACGGCCGGAGGATCACGGGGCGTGTCAACGGTGCCTTAGCGGTAGTACTCGTCCTCGTCGAGCGCGACCTCACGGGCCTGATCGGCGACGTCAGCTTCCGGCGCCTGCGGGCTGTCACTGCTCATATGCCCAACTCCCAGTGTGCGCAGTACCCGCGCCCGGGGTAGACACAAGTCATGCGCAGCATGTGGAAGGGTGCCATCTCGTTCGGCCTCGTCATGATCCCGGTGCGACTCTACGCTGCGACCGAACAGAAGGACATTGCGTTCCGGCAGGTTCACCGGGAGGACGGCGGGCGGATCAGGTTCCGCCGCGTCTGCTCCATCGACGGCGCCGAGGTCCCCTACGAGGACGTCGCCAAGGGCTACGAGCTGCCCGACGGCGAGATGATCGTGCTGACCGACGAGGACATGGCCGACCTGCCCCTGGCGACCAGCAAGAGCATCGAGGTCATGCACTTCGCCCCCGCCGATCAGCTGGACCCGATCCTGTTCAGCCGCAGCTACTACGTCGAGCCCGAGAACACCGGCATCCGCGCCTACGCCCTGCTGCGCGACGCGCTCGAGCGGTCCGGCAAGATCGCCATCGCCCAGGTCGCCCTGCGCCAGCGCGAGTCGCTGGCCACGCTGCGCACCCGCGACGGGGTCCTGGTGCTGGAGACCCTGCTGTGGCCCGACGAGGTCCGCGCGGCCGACTTCCCGTTCCTGGACGACGACGTCGAGGTGCGCTCCCAGGAGCTCCAGATGGCCAGCTCCCTGATCGACTCCATGACCGTCGACTTCGACCCCGGCGAGTACCACGACCGGTACCGGGAGGCGCTCCAGGAGCTGGTGGAGGCCAAGGTCGAGGGCCGCGAGGTGCTCCAGCCCCAGCCCGAGGAGGAAGCCAGCGAGCCG
>JBOHCO010001325.1:0-3477 GCA_050698895.1 Streptosporangiaceae bacterium | reverse complement strand
CAGAACGAGCTGATCTCGGCGGTGGCCGCGGCCAACCCGCATACGGTCGTGGTCGTGGACGCGGGCGCTCCGGTGACGATGCCCTGGCTGAACCAGGTCTCCTCCGTGGTCGACGCCTGGTACCCGGGCGCGAGCAACGGCACCGCCCTCGCGGCGGTGCTGTTCGGCAAGGTCGACCCGAGCGGCCACCTGCCGGTCACCTTCCCCACCGACCTGTCCCAGATCCCCGCGTCGACCCCGAGCCAGTTCCCCGGTGTCGACGGCCAGGTGCAGTACTCCGAGGGCATCGACGTCGGATACCGCTACTACGACGCCAGCAACGAGACGCCGCTGTTCCCGTTCGGGTACGGCCTGTCGTACACGAGCTTCCGCTACAGCAACCTGAGCATCACCCCCCGGCACCTCCAGAACGGCACGTCCAATCCAGGGACGACCGCCTGCGGCTGCAACGGGCAGTCGGGCAACCTGGTGAGGGTGTCGGCCACCGTCACCAACACCGGCAAGGTCGCAGGCTCCGACGTGGCCCAGCTGTACCTCGATGACCCGGCGGCGGCCGGCGAGCCACCGCGCCAGCTCAAGGGATTCCAGAAGGTCACGCTCCAGCCGGGGCAGTCCACGACCGTCCACTTCACCCTCAGCGGTCACGACCTGTCCTACTGGGACGACGCGGCCGACGGCTGGGTGGTACCCGACGGCCAGTTCGGGGTCTACGCGGGCGACTCGTCGGGGCTGAGCGACCTGCCGCTGCGCGGGGACTTCTCGATCGTCCGCAGCGTCGGGGCCCGCTACGCCACCCTTGATGCCCCTGCCACCGTGTCGGCGGGCACCACGGCCTCCGTGACCGCGACCCTAGTCAACCACGGCGACTACGCGATCCCTCGGGCCCACTTCACGCTCAGGGCCCCGGCCGGCTGGACGGTCAGCAGCCCGGCGCCGGTCACCATAGCGCCCGGGCAGCCCGTCACCGAGCACTTCACCGTGACCGCACCGGCGAGCGCCCAGCCCGGCGACCAGACCCTGACCTTCACGGAGGCCCCCGAGGCCGGCCCGCGCGCCGACCGGACGGGGTCGGTGCAGGCGACGGCCACGGTGACCGTCCCGTACAGCTCGCTCACCGCCGCCTACAACAACACCGGGATCAGCGACAACTCGAACCCGGCCGGGGCCGACTATGACGGAGTCGGCGATAGCTACTCCGCCCAGGCGCTGGCCGCAGGCACGCCGACGGCGCTCACCCCCGGTCAGCAGGTCGCTATCGGCGGCACAACCTTCACGTGGCCCGCCGCCGCGCCGGGCACCCCCGACAACGTGGTCACCGGCGGGCAGACCGTCGAGCTGTCCGGGTCCGGGACCGACCTCGGCTTCCTCGGCGCCAGCCAGAACGGCATTGCGAGTGGCACCGTCACCGTTCACTACACCGACGGCAGCAGCAAGTCCTACACGCTCAACATGGCGGACTGGTACTCCAACAGCGCCGCGGTCGGGAACCAGGTGCTGAGCACCACGACCAGCTGGAACTTCACGAGCAGCACCCAATCCGCCCACCCGGTGAGCGTCTACTTCGGGTCCGTGCCGCTTGACAAGGGCAAGCAGGTGGCTTCGGTAACGCTGCCCGTCCTCAGCAACGCGGGCGGCACCACCGCGATGCACATCTTCGCGATGGCCACGGGGACCGGGACGCCGACGGTCGGCGCGCCGTACTCGTCGCTCGCCGCCGCGTACGACAATGCCGGCATCAGCGACAACTCCAACCCCGCAGCGGCCGACTACGACGGCACCGGGGACAGCTTCTCCGCGCAGGCGCTGGCCGCCGGCACGCCCACCCCGCTCACTGCTGGCGGCCAGGCCACGTTCGGCGGGACCACATTCACCTGGCCCACCGCCGTGGGCGCTCCCGACGACGTGATCGCCGACGGGCAGACCATCGACCTGTCCGGGTCCGGGACCGACCTCGGCTTCCTCGGCGCCGCGGGGTTCGGCGCGGCGAGCGGGACAGGCACGATCACCTATACCGACGGCAGCACCCAGCAGTTCAGCCTGGCCATGGCCGACTGGTACAACGACGCGCCCGTCGCCGGCGACGAGATCGCGACGACCACGACCAGCTGGAACTTCTCGAGCAGTACACAGGTCACGCACCCGGTGAGCATCTACTTCTCATCGGTGCCGCTGCAGTCCGGCAAGACCGTCGCATCGGTCACGCTGCCGACCGTGGGCGCGAGCGCCGGCAACGGCATCAACGCCATGCACATCTTCGCGATGGCGATCGGGTCAGGAACGCCGACTGGCGGGTGAGCGGACAGCATGCCGAGGCCGCCCCGGAATGCCGAGGCAAAGGGCATTACGTCAGGCCCGGCGCAGCCACCGTGGCCCGGCCCGAGACAACCTGGATTCTCCAGGTATAACGTGCCGGGCGATCTGGTTGGCCTTCGCTCGACTGTGTGCGATGTCGTTGAGCTGCGTCAGTGTCTGGCGGGAAAGCGAGCCGACGAACTTCCCGAGTGCCTGGTTCGTGCGCTGCCTCAGATGGGATGGCCTGTCGCAGCTAGCGTCGGCCGCGGCCAGTGCGGTCTCTCGACGCATCAGATCTGCCTCGCTGGTCCTGTCCGCGATCTGCAGCAATGAGACGATGGCATCGCTGGGGCTCGCGACGGAGAACTTGTCAGCCCGCATGCATGCGTGCCAGGTGTGCAGCGCGGACAGGTAGGCCTGATCGCGGCCGACGAACTTTTCGAAGAGAATTTTCTCGATCTGAGGCAGATAGCTGGACAGGACATACGCTCCGACGCTTCCGAAGAGTTGCGAGCGGGCGCTTCCCTGGCAGCCGCCGGTTTCGTAGGCAACGCTGGCTCCTCCCGGAAGATTCAGCTTCCTCAGCGAGCCCGCCGGGCCGTCGAGTGCGAGCCGATAACCGGGCCGGTCCGCCTCTGGATCGCTGGGTGGTGCGGCTATAAGAGATTCTGGTGTCACGCCGTAGGTGGCTGGATAGCCTCTTCCGAGCGCAAACTCGGTGATCGTATTCAGACCTGGCATCGGCCCCATGCGAGGAATTAGGTAGACGTACCCGAGGCGTTTCATACATTGCGCCGTGAACTGATGTTCCGCGCTGCTGAGATACCATCCCTCGCGGAGCGAGGACGTATTGCTGGTGAGCACAGACTGGGCAAGCGCCAGCGCGGGCATCGCGCGGCCAGGTTTTTGCCCCGCCTGCTGTGCTGGCCGGCTGCTTGCGCAGCCCGCCAGCACAGCCAGTACGGTCAGTACGGTCAGCACCAGCGCAATGTGCCGCGTTCGGGTGTATCGCCGCTGCTGGCATCCCACGGAAATCTACAGGCCTTCTCGAGATCAGGCTGTCACGCAGCTATTCGTGTCCCAGGAGTTGCTGCTTATCGTGTCATTTATCGGAACAGTTGTCCCGGCGTAATCGTACTTGGTGAGATCATTCAGGTAAGTGCCGGGAGGCATGCAGAAGTCAGT
>JBOHCO010001324.1:0-2698 GCA_050698895.1 Streptosporangiaceae bacterium | reverse complement strand
GCCCGGCGCGGACGCGGCCGGGCTCGCCGCGCCAGGCGGCCAGCGCCGGGTCGGCCAGGGCCCGCCCGAAGGCGAAGGTCAGCGGCCACGGCACCGGGGTGCGCAGCAGCGCGGCCAGGTTGGCCGTCGCGGTGGCCGGGCCCTGACCTCCGGACAGGAACGTGATCCCCGCGACCTGCGCCGGCACGATGCCCGCCAGCGCCCGGACGGTCTGGGCTGCCACCTCGCGCGGCGCGGCCGTCACCCCGGACCCGGCGCCGGGCACGACCATGCTCAGCCTCAGCACCACGCCGTCGAGGGCCACGTCGAAGTCCCGCAGCTCGGCGACGAGCCCCAGCAGCACCGCCGAGGTCACGGCCGAGCAGCTCTGGATGGCGTGCTCGCCGGCCATCAGGACGTCGGCCTCCACCATCGGCACCAGGCCGGCCTCGTGGCACAGCCGCGCGAAGCGGGCCAGGGCGTGCGCGTTGGCCCGCAGCGCCGGCCAGGACGGCCGCTGGCCGCCGATCAGGAACACTGCGCGCCACCGGGCGAACCGGGCGCCGAGCGCCAGGTACTCCGCGAGCCGGTCCCGCAGGCCGTCCAGGCCCTCGGTGACCTGCTCCCCCGGCGCGCCGGCCAGCGGCCTGGCCCCGGTGTCCGCCCTGATCCCCGCGAGCAGGCCGGCCGCCGCCAGGACCTGCGGGAAGGCCGGGCCGCCGGTGATCCGCTGGCGGAACGTCTCGTCGGCGAGGAGGACCCCGCTCACCCCCTCAGACAGGTGCGGGGTGGTCACGAGCAGCTCGCGGTAGGCCCGGCGATGGTGCGCGGTCGGCGCGACCCCGGCCCGTTCCAGCCGCCGGCTCAGCGCGGGCCCGCTCTCGTCGGCCGCGAGGATGCCCCGGCCCGAGCCGGCCAGCTCGGCCGCGGTCCGCGCGATGTCGCCCATGCCGCCCGACGGTAGGCGGCCGGCGCCCGGCTCACATCCCTCGGCGGGTGGACCGGCGGGGGGAAACCGCGGGCCGTCGCGGCCGCCGCCACCGGCCGCCGCCCGGCTCGTCCCCGGCTGGCTCATCGAGGGCCAGCAGGTGCGCCACGAGCAGTTCTGCCGCCGCGGACGCCCGCGGCCGGGTGACCGCGTGCCAGGGCCGGCGCAGCGGCGTGTGCGGCACGGGCAGCTCGACGAGATCGCCGGCGGCCAGTCGTCCGGCGACCGCGTCGCGGGACACCAGCGTCACGCCGAGCCCGG
The DNA here is from genome assembly GCA_050698895.1 of Streptosporangiaceae bacterium. Classification (GTDB taxonomy): domain Bacteria; phylum Actinomycetota; class Actinomycetes; order Streptosporangiales; family Streptosporangiaceae; genus DASUBV01. The sequence continues at coordinate 1,470 of JBOHCO010001324.1, read as the reverse complement.
CGACCGCCCCGGCGACCACCGCGCCGTTGGAGCCCAGGGTGAGCGTTGCCGGGTCGGCGTCGAGCGACGCGAGCAGCCCCTCGCAGGTGGTCCTGGTGCCCGAGCCGGCCTCGCGCATCAGCCACGTCTGGCGCAGCACGTCGGGCGCCCCGGCCAGGGCGGCCGGGCCCACCACGACCAGCGCGTTGGGCCGGACGGCGCGGACCACGACGTCGGCCGAGCGCGGGGGGCGGCCTGCGATCACCAGGTCGGCGCTCCAGTCGGCGACCAGTCCCCACACCCGGTCGCTGGGCCCGACCTCCAGGCCGACGTCGATGCCGGGATGGCGGCCGCGGAACGTGGCCAGGACCGGGGGCAGGATGTGCTCGGCCGCCGTGGTCACGGCCGCGACCCGGACCCGGCCGTGCTCGGGGTCGGCGTCGCCGCGGGCCGCGGCCAGCGCCTCGGAGTGCAGGCCCAGGATGGCGCGCGCGTACCCGGCGTAGGTCTGGCCCGAGGGGGTCAGCCGCAGCCCGCGGCCCTGCCGCTCCAGCAGCGGCACGCCGACCTCGCGGGTCAGGGCGGCGATCGCGGCCGAGACCGCCGAGTCGGTGACCAGCAGGCGGCCGGCCGCGGCGTGCACCGAGCCGGCGTCGGCCACGGCGACGAAGGCCCGCAGCCGCGCGTCAGTGGTCACGCCGTCCCCAGTCCCGCCATCGCCCGGCCGCCACAGTTGAGTGTTTTGTTAATGATTGATGAAAATACTTGATTGATCTTGCGTCTGTCCATCGCGCAGACTCGTGGCATCCGCCCAGCACACCGACGCGAGGAGGGGCCGTGACCGAGCGCTGGCACGCGGGAGTGATCCCGTACGCCGAGATGGGCTACTGGAGGCCGGAGTACGAGCCCGCCGACACCGACGTGCTCGCCGCCTTCCGGGTCACGCCCCAGCCGGGAGTGCCGCCGGAGGAGGCCGGCGCCGCCGTGGCCGGCGAGTCGTCCACCGCGACCTGGACGGTGGTGTGGACCGATCGCCTCACTGCCTACGACAGCTACCAGGCCAAGTGCTACTCGGTGGAGCCGGTGCCCGGCGCCGAGGGCCAGTACATCGTGCGCATCGCCTACGACATCGACCTGTTCGAGGAGGGCTCGATCGCCAACCTGACCTCGTCGATCATCGGCAACGTGTTCGGCTTCAAGGCGCTGCGGGCGCTGAGGCTGGAGGACATGCGGATCCCGCTGGCCTACGTCAAGACATTCCAGGGACCGGCACACGGGATCGTGACCGAGCGTGAGTACCTGGGCAAGTACGGGCGGCCGCTGCTGGGCGCGACCACCAAGCCGAAGCTGGGCCTGTCGGCGCGCAACTACGGCCGGGTGGTCTACGAGGCGCTGCGCGGCGGGCTGGACTTCACCAAGGACGACGAGAACATCAACTCCCAGCCGTTCATGCGCTGGCGGGACCGGTACCTGTTCACCATGGAGGCGGTC
>JBOHCO010001323.1:0-6142 GCA_050698895.1 Streptosporangiaceae bacterium | reverse complement strand
TGGCGGGGGCGCGGGGCCGGGTGGTCTGGGCGCCGGCGGTGCAGGCCGGGACGGAGTCGAGCCGGGCCGGGCGGCGGCCTGGGCCGAGATCGTGGACCTGGCCGACGACGAGGTGCTGCTGCCCGGCCTGGTCGACAGCCACGTGCACGTCAACGAGCCGGGGCGGACCAGCTGGGAGGGCTTCGCCACCGCCACGCTGGCCGCGGCGGCCGGGGGCATCACCACGATCATCGACATGCCGCTCAACTCGATCCCGGCCACCACGGACGCCGCCGCGCTGGCCGCCAAGCGGACCGCCGCCGAGAGCCAGTGCCACGTAGACGTGGGCTTCTGGGGCGGCGCGATCCCCGGCAACGAGCCCGACCGGGACCGGCTGCACGACGACGGCGTGTTCGGGTTCAAGTGCTTCATGGTCGACTCGGGCGTGGCCGAGTTCCCGCCGCTGGACGACGCGCAGCTGGCCAGGGCGGCCCGGCAGGCGGCCGAGCTGGGCGCGCTGCTGATCGTGCACGCCGAGGACCCGGCCAGCATCCGGCAGGTCCGCCAGGTGCACAAGCCGGGCGGCGCCGACTACGCCAGCTTCCTGCGCACCCGGCCGCCGGTGGCCGAGACCACGGCCATCGCCAAGGTGCTCCAGATCGCGCGGGCGACCCGGACCCGGGTGCACATCCTGCACCTGTCCACCGCCGCCGCGCTGCCGCTGATCGACGCCGCGCGGCGGGACGGGGTGCCGGTCACGGTGGAGACCTGCCCGCACTATCTGGCCCTGGCCGCGGAGGACATCCCCGACGGCGCGACGGAGTACAAGTGCTGCCCGCCGATCCGGGACCGGGCCAACTCCGAGCGGCTGTGGGAGGCGCTCGGCGCCGGGTCCATCGACTGCGTGGTGTCGGACCACTCCCCGTGCCCCCCGGAGCTCAAGCGGCTGGCGGGCGGCGACTTCGCGGCGGCCTGGGGCGGGGTCTCCTCCCTGCAGATCACGCTGCCCGTGGTCTGGACTCAGGCCAGGGCCCGCGGCTACTCGCTGACCGACGTGGCGGGCTGGATGTCGGCCGGGCCGGCCCGGGTGGCCGGGGTGACCGGCAAGGGCGCGATCGACGCGGGCCAGGACGCGGACCTGGTCGCGTTCGCGCCGGACGAGGCGTTCACCGTGGATCCGGCCCGGCTCTTTCACCGGCACAAGCTGACCCCGTACGCCGGGCAGCGGCTCACCGGGGTGGTGCGGCGGGCCTGGCTGCGCGGCCGGCCGCTGGCCCCGACCTCGCTCAGCGCGGTGCCGGCCGGCCGGCTGCTGGCCCGCGGCCCGCGGCCTGCCACCGAGGGCGGCCCGCTATGAGCCAGCCGGACTTCCTCAGCTGGCCCGACCTGGCGTCGCGGCGGCTGGGCGGCAGCGTGGTGGCCGCCAACGACGACCTGTTCGCCGAGAAGGAGAACCTGGTCAAGCCGGAGGCCCCGGCGTTCGCGGCCGGGGACTTCGGGCCGCGGGGCAAGGTCTACGACGGCTGGGAGACGCGCCGCCGCCGCGAGCCGGGCCACGACTACGCGATCGTGCGACTCGGCGTGCCCGGCCTGGTGCACGGCGTGGTCGTCGACACGGCCTGGTTCCGGGGCAACTACCCGCCGGAGATCTCGGTCGAGGCCGTCTGCGCGGCCGGCTACCCGGCGCCGGCCGAGCTGGAGGGCCTGGGCTGGGCGCCGCTGGTGGCCCGGACCGCGGCCTCGGGCGACACCGCGAACCACTACCCGGTCGCCAGCCCCAGACGCTGGACGCACCTGCGGCTGTCCATCTACCCGGACGGGGGCGTGGCCCGGTTCCGGGTGCACGGCGAGCCGCTGGCCGACCCGGCGTTCCTGACCGGCACCGTGGACCTGGCCGCGCTGGAGCACGGGGGGCGGCTGCTGGACTGCTCCGACGCGTTCTTCGCCTCGGCCGCGAACCTGATCAACCCGGGCCGGGCCCGCGGCATGGCCGACGGCTGGGAGAACGCCCGGCGGCGCGGACCCGGCCACGACTACGCGGTGTTCGGGCTGGCCGCCGCGGGCGTGCCGCGCTGGGTCGAGATCGACACCTCGTACTTCGTCGGCAACGCCCCGGGCTGGGTCACCCTCCAGGGCGCCGGCGAGCCGGGGGACTGGCACGAGCTCCTGCCCAGGACCCGGGTCCAGCCCGACACCCGGCACCAGTTCCTGGTCGCCGCCGGCCCGGGGCCGGTGAGCCGGGTCCGCCTGGACGTCTTCCCGGACGGCGGCCTGGCCCGGCTCCGCGTACACGGCGAGCTCACCGCGGAGTCCCTGGCCGCCCTGCGCACGCGCTGGCAGCAAACCGCCCCCGCCTGACGCCCGCTGCCAGGCGCTCCCGGCAGGATCCGCGGGCCCAAGAGCGGGGCTCGGCGGCATGGTTGGAAGTCTGGTGATGCTAGAGGCGCACCAGAGGGCCCACCACGACGTTCGGCGTGGGCACCGCTGGGCCAGAGCAAGGGCTGCATGAGGAGCGAGTTGGTGGAGGGGCAGATGTGACGAACGGCTGCCCGCCTGCTCACTCCCGCGCCCTGCTCGCTCCGGATTCGCGATCCGCGGCGGGCCCGGAAAGGGGACGGACCACAGAGGCAAATGTGACGTCTGAGGTTGCGGCTATGTGCTCCCCGGCCGAGGCCGGGCCACACCCCCAGCCTAGGCCGGGGGTGGCCCGGCGCGCGGGACGCGAGACACACTAGGGCAATGACCGCAACCTCCGGCTCGCAGAGCACTCAGATCACATCAGCCTCGCAGGCAACAGCTGGTGCGCAGGCGGCCGCAGATCCGCGGGACCCGCTGGGGCTGGCCGAAGACGCGCCCCTGCTGGCCGCCTGGCTGCGCTTCACCGCGCAGGCCGAGGCGGGCGAACTGCTCCCGATGAGCGTGCCCGGCCACAAGCAGCGCCAGGACCTGGTCGGCGCGGTCATCGCAGGCGACGCGCCGCTGTACGGCGGGCTGGACGCGATCAAGCACGCCGACACCCTGCTGGCCGATGCCGAGGGCCGGGCCGCGGCGCTGTGGGGCGCGGACTGGTGCCGGTTCTCGGTGGCCGGGTCCACGCACGGCAACCAGGCGCTGGCCCTGGCCGTGGGCCAGCCGGGCCAGGAGGTGATCATCACCCGGACCCTGCACCGCAGCCTGCTGCTGGCCCTGGTGCTGGCCGGGCTGCGCCCGGTGTGGGTCCGGCCGGAGATCGACCCGCGCACCAGCCTGCCGGGGCCGGTCCCGGTGCAGGCGGTCAAGGAGGCGCTGGCCGAGCACCCGTCGGCCTGCGCGGTGATCCTGGGCGACCCGTCCTACGTGGGCACCACCGGCAACCTCTCGGGTCACGCCGAGGTGGCGCACGAGGCCGGGGTGCCGCTGGTGGTCGACGCGGCCTGGGCCGCGCACCTGGGCTTCCACCCGGACCTGCCGCCGCACGCCATCGCGGCGGGCGCGGACGCCATGGTGACCAGCGCGCACAAGGCACTGCCCGCCTACACCCAGGGCGCCCTGGTGCTGGCCCGGACCGAGCGGCTGGACGCCGCGCGACTGAACCGGGCTTTCGAGGCCACGCACACCACCAGCCCGACCGGCTCGATCGTGGCCAGCATCGACGCGGCGCGGGCGCTGCTGGCCAGGGACGGCGAGCGGCTGTGCGGCCGGCTGCTGCGCGGCGTGGCCGCGGCCCGGCGGCGGCTGCGCGAGGTGCCGGGCCTGGACGTGCTGGACGGGCCGACGGTGGAGCCGACCAAGCTCATCGTGCTGCTGGCCGGGACCGGCGCCAACGGCTACGCGGTGGAGGCCGACCTGATCCGCCAGGGCATGCCGATGGAGATGGCCGACCGGGACACCCTGGGCCCGATCCCGACCATCGCCGACGACGAGGCGCAGGTCGCGGCGTTCACCGAGGCGCTCATCGCGACCATCGAGCGGCACCGCGGCACGCCGCGCCAGCCGGTGGCCGCGCCGGCCTGGACCGTGCAGCCGCAGACGGTGATGGCGCCGCGGGAGGCGTTCTTCGCGGCCAACGAGACGGTCAGCGCGGACGCCGCCATCGGCCGGATCAGCGCGGAGCTGATCGCCCCCTACCCGCCGGGGGTGCCGGTGCTGGCGCCCGGCGAGCTGATCACCACCGAGGCGGTGACGGCGCTGCGCGAGATCAAGGCCGACGGCGGCCGGATCGCCTACGCGGCTGACCCGAGCCTGGCCACGTTCCAGGTTGTGCACTGATAACAGCAAGAAGACCGGAGGTGGGGTCGGTCCCGGTCGGCCCGAGTCGGGTGGGCGGCTGATAACAGCAAGAGGACAGGGGCGCCGGTCTGCCAGACTGGGCTGGTTCCGCAGACCGGGTTCCGCAGACCGGGTTCCGCAGACCGAGTTCCGCAGACCGAGCCGACGGGAGTCGATGTGCCGACCAGGATGAGCCAGCCAGAACGCGAGGAATTCCTGGCCGGCGTGCACGTCGGACTGCTGGGCGTGGCCGCCGGGGCGGACCGCGGCCCGCTGATCGTGCCGGTCTGGTACAGCTACCGGCCCGGCGGCCTGATCAGCGTGAGCACCGACCGCGACTCGCGCAAGGCCCGGGCGGTGGCCGCGGCGGGCCGGCTCAGCCTGTGCGCGCAGGACGAGCGGCCGCCCTACAAGTACGTCACGGTCGAGGGCCCGGCGGTGATCGAGGACATCTCCCTCGACGAGCGGCGCGAGCTGGCCCGGCGCTACCTGGGCCAGGAGGAGGGCGACGCGTACATCGCGTCCGTCCCCGACAGCGACGAGGTCGTGATCCGGATCACCCCCGAGCGCTGGCTGTCGGTCGACTTCAGCCAGGACGAGGCCTAGGCGCGGCCTAGGCGTACCGCGGGGCCGGGTACACGACCGTCTTGGGCTCGGTGAAGGTCTCCATCGGGTAGCGGCCGCCGACCCGGCCGTGACCGCTGATGCTGCCCGCCCGGCCGCCGAACGGGAGGTGCGACTCCCACAGGTTGGTCGACGCGTTGATGTTCACCCAGCCCGCCCTGGCCCGCTCGGCGAACGCCAGGCCGCGCTCCAGGTCGGCGGTGAACACCGCGGCGGTCAGCCCGAACGGCGAGGCGTTGGTCAGCTCCAGCGCCTGCGCCGCCGAGGCGACCTCGACCACCGGCACCACCGGGCCGAAGGTCTCCTCGCGCTCGATGAGCATGCCGGGGGTGACGCCGTCCAGCACGGTCGGCTCGGCGTAGAGCGCGGTCGGGAAGCCGCCGGCCCGCGCGCCGCCGCAGCATACCCTGGCCCCGCCCGCGACGGCGTCGTCGACGTGCCGGTCGAACTTGGCCGCCGTGGCCTCGTTGTTCAGCGGACCCATGGTGGTCTCGGGGGCGAACGGGTCACCCAGCCGCACCGCCGTCTTCGTCGCGGCCACCACGGCAGCAACAAACACAGCTCGGATGCCCGCCTCGACCAGGAATCGCTCACCGGCGGTGCAACTCTGGCCGGCGCACAGGTAGGCCGCCTCCAGCGCCGCCGCGGCGGCGAGCTCGACATCGGCGTCGGCCAGCACGACCATGGGGCCGTTGCCGCCCAGCTCCAGCAGCTGGGCCTTCCCGGCGGCCCGGGTCGCGACGCTGGCCCCGGTGGCCACCGAGCCGACGAAGCCGACCCCGGCCACCCCCGGGTGCCCGGCCAGCGCGTCGCCGACCACCGGGCCGGGGCCGGGCACGAAGTTGAATACCCCGTCGGGCAGGCCGGCCCCGGCGATGACCTCGGTCAGCACGGAGCAGCACGCCGTGGTGGTGGGCGCGGGCACCCAGACCACGGTGTTGCCCGCGGCCAGCGCCGGGGCCAGGATCTCGGCGCCCATGGTGTAGGGCCAGTTCCACGGGCTGATCACGCCGACCACGCCGAGCGGCACCCGCGCGGTCAGGACCCGCCGGCCGGCCGAGGTGGAGGCGGGCAGCGAGCCGGCCACCCGCTTGGCGTCCTCGCCGGCCATCCGGAAGTACACGGCCAGCTCGTCGACCTCGTCCAGAGCCTCGGCCAGCGGCTTGCCCTGGTCGCGGGTCAGCACGTCGGCCAGGTCGTCGCGGGCGGCCAGCACGGCGGCGGCGACCTGCTCGCAGGCCAGCGCGCGATCGAACGGCGAGGCCGCGGCCCAGGCGGGCCAGGCCGCCGC